>SOHS01000129.1 GCA_004377135.1 Dehalococcoidia bacterium
CCCATCAGTTACAGCTAGCTTAGCTCTCGGCAGCATTGGGTATTCATCCAAATAGAATTCAGAGCTAATGATTTTGACTATGCTTTCTCCATCAGTATGGGTTACTTCAACAGTACCATCAATCTCAGAAATGATGGCACTGCCATCTGGTGTTCTAGCCTCGAAAAGCTCTTCGACACGAGGTAGTCCAGTGGTAATATCAATACCTACTACGCCCCCTGTATGAAAAGTGCGCAGAGTAAGCTGAGTTCCAGGCTCACCGATGCTCTGGGCAGCAATAACTCCTGCAGCGGTGCCAAGCTTTATTAATTGCTTCTTTCCCAAGTCTCTTCCATAGCAGTTCCGACAAATGCCAAATCGAGAACGGCAAGTAAGAGGTGACCTCACGTGTACCCGGGTAATGCCGGCCCCGATAATTTGTTGCACTTTATGTTCGTCAATTTCTTCATTACGATCAACAATGACCTCATTTGTACCTGGATCAATAATCTTGCTTGCCGCTAAGTAGCCAGTAATCCGGTTTTCAAACGGAGGAAGGGACACATCTGTAGTTTCCCGGGATATCCAAACCCCCTCGGTGGTACCACAATCTATTTCAGTTACAATGACATCTTGAGCTATATCGACAAGGCGCCTGGTAAGATAACCACTATCTGATGTCCTCAAGGCAGTATCAGCTAACCCTTTACGAGCACCATGGGTAGAAATGAAATACTCCATGGGTGTCAGTCCATCACGGAGACTCGATTTAATGGGAAAATCTATTATCCTTCCTGAGGGGTCGGTCATCAACCCACGCATCCCTGCCATCTGGCTAATTTGGGAAATATTCCCCTTGGCACCCGACGTAGCCATCATGTAAATACTACCATAAGGGTCCAGCGCCCGGGTCATATCCTCAGCAACTTTATCTGTAGCCTCCATCCACACTTGAACTGTGCTTTCATACTTTTCATCCTCAGTAATCAAGCCACGGTTAAATTGATCCTCAATAAGGCTAACTTTCTCATCGGATTCTTTAAGAAGCCTGAACCTATCTGGAGGCTCTTCAATATCATTCATAGCGATGGAAATGCCCGACTTTGTAGCATAGTCAAACCCCAATTCCTTAAGCCTATCGAGAACACCAGCAGTACCTTCATTACCCAATAGACGAATGCACTCAGAGACTAATGCTCTTAAGGAAGCCTTGTCTACTATTTTGTTGCAAAAGCCAAATTGCGGAGGCAAGGCATCATTAAATATAATTCTGCCCGCTGTAGTATTGATCCTCCCCCCATCTGAACGAAGCGAAGGATCTCGCACAACAATTTCGGCACCAAGTTCGATAATGCCAAGTTCGTAAGCTAACTTAGCCTCGCCAAAACTGCTGAAGAATCTCCCTTCCCCTTTGGCTCCGGGCTTCGAAATGGTAAGATAATAGCAGCCCAGAACCATATCTAGGGTGGGTGTTGTCGCAGGTTCACCAGAACTTGGTAGCAACATATTATAAGGACTAAGCATGTGCTCCCTGGCTTCCTTCACCGCGGCCCTGGACAATGGCACATGAACTGCCATCTGGTCGCCATCAAAATCGGCATTAAAGGCGGTACAAACTAAGGGGTGGAGCTGAAAAGCATTGCCGTCGATTAACACGGGTTCAAAGGCTTGAATGCTAAGCCGATGTAATGTGGGAGCACGATTAAGCAATACAGGACGCTCCTTAACTACTTCATGCAGTGCATCCCAAACCTCAGGGCTACCTTTTTCCACCAATCGCCGGGCACTCTTAAGGTTATTGGCATACCCATTCATTATGAGTTTGTGCATAACCGAAGGCTTAAATAGCTCCAAAGCAACATAGCGTGGCAAACCACATTGATGAAGTTTGAGCTTAGGACCAACAACAATGACCGAGCGACCGCTGTAGTCTACTCGCTTACCGAGAAGATTTTGCCGAAACCGTCCTTGCTTGCCCTTCAGGATGTCAGAAAGAGATTTCAAGGCATGCTTATTACCAGTGGTAACTGCGCGCCCTCTTCGCCCATTGTCAATAAGAGCATCAACAGCTTCCTGCAACATGCGTTTCTCATTTCGGATAATTATTTCCGGCGCACCTAACTTCATAAGACGGCGGAGACGGTTGTTACGATTAATAACCCTCCGATAGAGGTCGTTAAGATCGCTAATAACAAAGCGACCACCATCTAACTGAACTATAGGACGAAGAGCCGGAGGTAATACAGGAAGCACAGTTACAACCATCCATTCAGGTTTATTCCCACTGAGCTTAAAAGCTTCAACTAATTGTAGCCTTTGACTGACCCTCTTACGGTTTCCTCCCGAGGTGCTACGGATTTGCTCATGAAGCTCCTGGTGCAAAGCATTCATATCAATTTGCTTCAATACCTGTAGTATGGCCTCAGCGCCCATGCCAGCTTCAAAAATATCACCATACTTATCTTTTAGTTTCCTGCATTCTTCTTCGTTAAGCAATTTTAGCAGCTTAAGACTTTCTATCTCTGCAATGCTTGTCTTCAACTCTTCTTCAAGCCCTTCTTTCTTTTCTATAGATCTAGCACGAAGCTGGTTTACCTCTTGTATCTTAAGCTCTTCGTCCAGGCCTTTGGCTTCCAATTCTTCGATTTGCTTGTTCAGGCATTCCTCTTGCTCAGCAATTTTTTGAACCACTTCTTCCTCGACTTGGCGAACCTTCTTCCGCCTGGCCTCCTCATCAACAGAGATGATTATATACCGAGCAAAATAGATGACACTCTCCAAGTTTCGTGGAGAAAAATCAAGGAGCAGCCCGAGCCGACTAGGTACTAATTTAACAAACCAGATATGGGTAACTGGCGCAGCTAGTTCTATATGCCCTGTGCGTTCCCGGCGCACACTGGAATGCGCTACCTCAACACCACATTTATCACAAATAACTCCTTTATACCTTGTCTTTTTATATTTGCCACAGTGGCATTCAAAATCTTTAACAGGACCGAATATCTTTTCACAAAATAGACCATCTCTCTCTGGCTTCAAAGTGCGGTAATTTATCGTCTCCGCCTTAGTTATCTCACCATGAGACCAGCTCCTGATTTGTTCTGGTGAGGCAAGACTTATTCGAATACCATTAATGCCATCAAATTGAGACATTTCCCCCCTCGCTAAGCAGTTCAACAGCAAAACCTAAACTACGTAGCTCCATAAACAAAACCTTGGTCGATTCCGGAATACCTAGTTGTTGAATATCTTCGCCTTTAACAAGAGCCTCATAAGCTTTAGCCCGTCCCATCACATCATCTGACTTTATTGTGAGCATCTCTTGAAGTGTATGAGCGGCGCCATACCCTTCCAATGCCCATACCTCCATCTCACCAAACCTCTGACCACCAAATTGAGCTTTTCCTCCCAGTGGTTGCTGGGTGATGAGCGAGTATGGACCAGTGGAACGAGCATGTACCTTATCACCAACAAGATGTATCAGCTTCATTATATATACATTGCCCACAGTTATCGGCTTGTCGAACGGTTTGCCAGTTCTCCCATCACGAAGTTCCATTTTGCCAAAAATAGGAGGATAGAGCTTTCGCTCTTTATAAACTTTTTGTACTATCTGTTCTAAATCTTCATCACTGAGAGCTCTAAGTTGATGACCGTCAGCTATGCCCAGTTCCTCAAGCCACAGACAGAGCGAGGCTTTCCTGGCCACACCTTTATGCTCTTCATCCATTATTTCCTTGGCATCAAAACCATGACCAGAAAGCCATTCTCCGACCTTTTCTAGATCGGTTCTGGCACTTCCGGGATCTTCAGGGCTAAAGTTAACAGCACCAGCTTTCCAAGCTATCCAGGTCCTGGCTAAGGCATCCTCGATGGTCAGGGCATCAGCTCCGTCAAAAATAGGATTAATAGCCTTAAAACCTAGCGTCTGAGCTGCCCAACCCAAATGAGCCTCCAAAATCTGCCCAATGTTCATACGAGAAGGAACACCAAGAGGATTAAGGATAATATCTACAGGCGTGCCATCCGGCAAAAATGGCATATCTTCCTCAGGTAATATGGTAGAAATGACCCCTTTATTGCCGTGTCTCCCTGACATTTTATCTCCTACTGAGATTTTACGCTTTTGAGCAACCCACACCTGTATCAGGTTGTTCACTCCAGCAGGTAATTCATCATGCTTGTCACGAGAAAAGACCTTAGTCCTGATCACTCTCCCCCACTCTCCTGACGGCATTCTGAGAGAACTATCCTTCACTTCCCGTGTTTTTTCACCAAAAATAGCCCGTAATAATTTTTCTTCCGCTGAAGGTTCAGTCTCACCTTTAGGAGTGATCTTCCCAACCAGAATGTCGTTAGGTTTCACCTCAGCTCCGATATGTACAATGCCTATTTCATCGAGGTTAGCTAGGCTCTCTTCATTTACATTAGGTATATCTCTGGTGATTTCTTCAGGACCAAGCTTAGTATCGCGCTCCTCTACCTCATATTTTTCAATGTGAACGGAAGTATAGACATCATCCTTAACCAGCCTTCTGCTGATGACAATGGCATCCTCAAAGTTACACCCTTCCCAGCTCATAAAAGCACAAAGAACATTTCGTCCCAAAGCGAGGTTTCCACCATCCAGAGAAAAACTATCTACCAATACTTGCCCTTTCTTAACCTTATCACCTTTGTTTACAATAGGACGCTGATTGATGCACGTCCCTTGATTAGTTCTGGCAAACTTGATTAAATCGAACGATTGCTCTTCGCCTCCTCCATTGTTGATTGTTATTCTTGAGCTTGTCGCCGAAGTAACTACAGCATCGTCAGGGGCAAATATCACCTGCCCACTATATTTAGCCACCTCTCTTTCCATACCCGTAGCCACCAAAGGACATTCGGGACGTAATAATGGCACCGCTTGTCGTTGCATATTACAGCCCATTAAAGCCCGATTAGCATCATCATGCTCAAGAAAGGGGATAAGACAAGCAGCTATACTAAATAATTGTTTTGGTGAAACATCGATAAAGTTCACTCTATCTATTGATTCCTTAAAATATTTCTCCCCTCTCTTAACCTCAACCTTGTCATCAACAAATTCGTTTCTTTCATTAAGAGGAGCATTAGCCTGGGCAATGGCATATTGACCTTCTTCGTCGGCTGCCAGGTAAACAATCTGGCTGGAAACAAAAGGAGCTACCTTAATATTTCGAGTCGGAAGAGAAGATAACCTTTGTGCAAGCTTCTTCGTGATTAATGTCCCAACCTTGGCCACAAGTGTGCCATCACTATCTATATCCTCCCCGACTGTTCTTCCCATCAACTCTTCCACAGTATTGGAAACTTCGTGGATGACTCTGATGTATGGTGTCTCTATAAAACCATATTCATTAACCGAAGCGTAAGTGGCTAGAGAGCCGATAAGACCAATGTTTGGCCCCTCCGGTGTCTCTATAGGACAAATCCTGCCGTAATGAGAAGGATGTACATCACGAACTTCAAATCCGGCCTGTTTTCTTGAGAGGCCTCCAGGACCCATGGCAGAGAGACGACGCTTGTGAGTTAGCTCAGCTAGTGGATTAGTCTGATCCATGAATTGAGATAGCTGTGACCGGCCAAAGAACTCCCTGATAGCGACTGCTACAGGGCGAATATTGATCAAAGCAGCAGGAGTTGCCGCCTCGGGCCCAAGAATGCTCATTCGCTCTTTAATAGCTCTCTCTAACCTTAATAAACCAATGCGAAATTGCTTTTGTATTAGAAAACCTACTGCCTGGGCCCTTCGATTGCCCAAATGGTCAATGTCATCAGGAACTTCCTTGCCAAGATTAACTGAAATAATACGACGGACTATTTGCACCAAATCTTCAGGGGTCAAGCCAGTACAATTCCCAGGGATATTAAGACCTAACTTTTTATTAAGCTTGTAACGACCAACTTTGCCCAGGCTATAGCGGCGAGGATTAAATAGGAAATTATTCAGCAAGGCCTGGGCACTACTGAGACTAGGAGCTTCACCAGAAGATAATTTTCTATAAATATCGAACAGGGCATCAGCTTTATTTTTGACCAAGGGATCTCGCTCTATTGTAGAGCGGAGAAAAGCATGCTCAGGCGAGTTATCTACATCTTGGAAAAGGGAAAACAACGCCTCATCGCTCTCAAAGCCTATGACACGCAACAAAGTAGTAATTGGTATCTTTCGTTTGCCACTCACCTTGACCGAAATTACGTCTCGATTAGAAGTGTCAAAATCAAGCCATGCCCCATGTTCAGCAACAAGCTTGGCACTACACGATTTCCGCCCACTCGAAGGATCCTTCACTAACGTGAAATAAACGCCAGGAAAACGCGTTAACTGATTGACTACTACCCGCTCTACTCCAGAAATAATAAAAGTGCCGGCATCCGTCATTAAAGGGAAATCACTAAAGTATAATTCCTGTTGCTTGATCTCCCCTGTCTCCTTTACTACTAGTTGTGCCGTGACATGAATAGGAGAGGAATAAGTTAAACCTCGCTCAAGACACTCGGAAATAGAATGCAGAGGCTCTCGAAACTCATAATCAACGAAGTGTAATTCTAGTCTGTTGCCAGTATAATCCTGAATTGGTGAGATTTCCTCAAACAGCTCCCGCAAACCTTCTTCCTGAAACCAGCGAAAGGAATCAAGCTGAACATGAATAAGGTCAGGTATTTCCAAAGTCTCGCGCAATTTAGCGAAAGACTTCAGTAACTTGTGTTTAAGCATAAAAGGAACGATCCTGCTTTTTCTTCAAAACAATATCTTGAAGACACTAACTAGGAAAATTTAAGGTGACACGACTAAAAGAGAATGGGAACATAACATAAACTGTTTAGTATAACATCATCATTTAATTTTGTCAAGAGCCTATTTAAATCCCCTTTTACCTGACAAACCTAAAGCCCCAGCCCAATGGCTATCATTTCTCTGTGCAAGTCAATATCGCCAGCAGCAAATTCTGCCGCCTTGACTCGACGATAATAGAGACCAATATCATGGTCCATGGTATATCCGATAGCCCCATGCGCAGCAATAGCTTCAATGCAAATTCGCTGGTAAGCTTCATTGGCTTTAGCTTTGGCTGTAGAAATCTGCCAGGGCGATGGTGAACCAACGCTTATTCCCCATGCTGCCTGATAAAGTAAATACTGAACCGCCTCCACATCAATCAACATGTCGGCCAGTTTGTGCTGCACCGCTTGAAAAGAGCCGATCGGCCGGTCAAACTGAATCCGCTCCTTGGCATAGCTACTAGTCATGTCCAAAACAGCCTGACATGCTCCGGATATCTCGGCACATTTCAGCACAGCTGCCCGCTGTAATATAAAGTCCACTATATCCCAGCCATTGCCTATCTCGCCCAGGATATTATCTTTGGGCACCTCCGCTCTATCAAAGCTGACTTTGAATTGCCTATCACCGCCTATAGTCGGGATCGCCTCCATCTTCACATTTGGTCCCTTGGCATCCACTATAAACAGTGTAATACCTTTCTCGGGGCTCTTACCTTCTCCGTTCCTGCCCACTACCAGGATATAATCAGCTACATGAGCATCAGTAACAAAGAGCTTGTGCCCCTTGAGAACATAATTTGTTCCTTCCAATAGAGCATGAAGTTTTACCTCAGAAGCTTTATATCTGCCTGACGACTCAGCTAAAGCGAAAGTCCAGATAGCCTCGCCCTTAGCTATTTGCGGCAAAAACTTAGTTTTCTGCTCACTTCTTCCATATTCAAGCAGAGGCAGAGCACAAAGGGCGATAGTGGAGAAGAAAGGACCGGGCAGGATATTCCTTCCCATCTCCTCCATCAAGATAACCAGATCCATAAAGCTGGCACGCATGCCGCTATATTCTTCCGGAAAGATGAGCCCCATCCAGCCCAGTTCTGCCATACTGTGCCACATCTGCGGGTCATAGCCTCTTTCATCCTTAGCCATTTCCCTGACTTTAGCTTTGGGACATTCCTTTGCCAGAAAATCTCTGGCTAAAATCCGCAGCATGTCCTGCTCTTCTGTAAAACTGAAGTCCATGATAATCCCCTTAAAAAGTCTACATTCTAATCACCCTGAACATGGTGTAGAGTTTAGATTCTTCGCTCTACTCACAACGACAGGGACATGTTATTAATTAAATTCTAAAAAACCTCAATATGATTTGGGTAATCCCAGTCTAAATTGCGCAATGATGCTTTTTTCGATTTCAGCAGTGCCTGCCGCAATTGCCTGACCGGGAAATCCCAGATATGCACCTTGTATGGCGCCATTGAGTTTAGCCCATTCGGAATCCGGGTCAATCTGAGAATATATTCCTAAAATCTCCGCCCCAGTGATAGCCCCCCGCTTCATCAAATCATCACCCATTATCTTATTCCTTGAGGACTCATATACCGGAATTTGACCCTGGCTTATCCGCCAGGCAAGCTGGAAGGCGAACATTTTCAGCACTTCCAGGTCGATAGCCAGGTCAGCTAGCTTGGCACGAACCACGGGATTTTGAGACAACGACTGGCCCTCATACTCTGTTTGACCAGCATAGCTCGCTAGCTCTTCTAGAATCCACTTTAAAATACCGTAGGTGGTAGGCGCTATGCTGCGCCGCTCAAAAGCAAGTGACTGCATAAGATAATACCAGCCCTTATTTTCCTCTCCCACCAAATTTGAAGCCGGTACTCTCACATTATCGAAAAATACTTCATTAAAGTGATGCCGCCCATAATAATTCAAAATAGGATTAACCGTAACACCTGGGCTCTTCATGTCCACGATAAAGATACTGATTCCCTGATGTTTCTTAGCGGCATTGGAGGCTGTTCTGGCAGCCAGCCAGCACCATCTTGCCCGGTGAGCAGCACTCGTCCACACCTTTTGCCCATTTATGATATAGTCATCTCCATCCCTCACCGCCCGTGTGCGAATATTGGCGAAGTCTGAGCCGGCATTTGGTTCACTGTAACCCGTGCACCAGATACCATCTTTTTCGCCTGAGGCAATCAACGGCAAATATTTTTCTCTTTGCTCCTCGGTGCCGAACAACATCAAGCAAGGTCCTATCCATTGTATTCCGCTTATGCCCATCCATGCTCCTGGTATTCCCCAGTAGGCTATCTCCATTTCGTATATTGTTTGCTCCAAGAGAGAAGCACCACGTCCACCATATTTCTCTGGCCAGCTCATAACTAGCCAACCTCTTTGTGCCAGTTTTTTAGACATGGAGATTTCAAACTCAAAATCTCTGAACTCCCCATCAATTACAGTACTGCGTACCAAATCTGGAGGTAACTCGGCTTCGGCAAACTTGCGAATTTCTTCCTTCAAGGCTAGTTCTTTTTCGCCCAGTCTAAAATCCATTCTTAACTCCCCAGAAATTAATTATCCAAGGTATAGCGCTTCTGCCTTTATCCCACTGCACGCTAGAATTCAAACACCGAAGCACACTACCCACCAGGCAAACTAAATTGTAGTGATAATTGGTATTGTCCAGACTTCCACACAACCAGCTAAAGCACTACTTTCCAAACACGTGACTACGAATTGAGCTCCACTAATAGCACACAGCGAGCCATTACTTTGGTTGGGGCGGGTCTGGATTTAGCAATTCCTTGGTCATCGTTACTGGTATGAACATGAATAGCTCATCAATCGTCCATCCGCCAGCTTTCACCAGTTGCTTCTCCAATACCGGCTCTGAATAGAGCCCAATTCGACCTCTTTCTACATAAAATGTCCGCCCATTGACATTAACAGCATCATCAGAAGCGAGCCATACTACCAGAGGAGCAATATCTTCAGGCTTCATTTGCTCAAACCTGGCCATAGCTTCTCGCCGAGATTTCCTCATTTCGTCGCTGAGGGTAAGCCGGGTCCCGGCGTTAGGCCGAATACAATTACACGTCACACCATACCGGCCCATATCCCGCGCCACTTTTCTTGTTAACCCGACGATTCCTTCCTTAGCTGCACCGTAATTAGCCTGCCCATAAGTAGTAGCATTGAGACCCGCTACAGATGAGGTATTTATTATTCGTCCGTATCTCTGCTGGCGGAAGAGAGGGCTCACTGCTCTGATGGTATAGAAGTGACCATAGAGGTGCACTTTGAG
>SOHS01000102.1 GCA_004377135.1 Dehalococcoidia bacterium
CCGGTGTAATGAGCAAGGCACTCTTGCCAACCCATCCCAGCCCAGCCAGATGAGCTGCTAATTTGTGGGAAAACACACCGGTAAGCTTGGTCCTATCTACTGTTTGAGACGACGGGACAACGAAAGCCTGAAAGCCGGCTTTATCCAGGGATTGGGCTAACATCAAGGAAATCGAGTCCAGGCGAGGATTTACAATTTGATATACGTAATACCAATAATTATTGAGGGCAGTAATATTCTTATGATGGACCAGCGTATTTACAACGCCATCCGTGAGAACGAAGCCATGAGAAACAGCTCGTGGAAACTGGGCCAGAAATTCCCCACCCTGCTCGGAAATACGCTGTCTGGCAGAAGTAAGGTCAGCTATACCGAAGTAAGTTGCCCCCATGTCCTTAGCCAAAGATTCCAGCTTGCCTCTAAGATTTACTTTACCTATATCTTTCATAGCTAATTCCCGTGTGTAAGTATAGCACAGTGAAGCTTCCGAATATTGATTTTATGCTCAGAGGAGAGGGTCCTTAAATTACCTCCTAACTCTACGATATTTGTTATAATCAAGATAGATTTACAGAAATTAAATAAAGTACGAGCCCAAATGAGGAGGATAAAGCATGGCTACGAAACCAGTTGTAATCAGGTTTTTCGCCCCGGTGATTGATGCCACCGTCAATGCTCTGATGAGTGCCGTCGACCAGAAAATGAAGCAAGGGATAAAAGATTTCATCATCCTTATCTCTTCGCCGGGCGGCTCTGTTATCCATGGTTTAAGCGCATATAACTATTTGAAAGGATTACCTGCTTCCATAACTACGCACAATTTCGGCAGCGTGGACTCGATAGGCATCGTCATATACTGTGCCGGTTCGAAGAGGCTGTCAGTACCCCAGGCCAGATTTTTATTTCACGGCGTTAGTGCGCAATTCAGAGGGGAACAGAATTTAGAGGAGAAACTACTGGAAGAAAGGTTAAAGGGATTGAGGATTGACATGGAGAATATTGCCAAGGTAATCGCAGCCAATAGCGGTAAAAGCGCCAAAGATATTACTGATGCCATGATTGAGAGGACAACTTTGAATCCAGAGGAAGCGAAGTCCTGGGGCCTGGTGCACGAAATCAAGTCAGAGCTATTTGAAACCGGAAGTGAAGTAATTACCATACAGTTTCAGCAACAAGCACAACCGCCGCGGAAGACTTAACATCAGCAGGGAAGTATGTGCCCCACTACTCTCTGTCTCGAACAAAATGATTCGTAGCCTGTTGCCTTCAGATTTCGATGATATGCTCAAGGTCATAAATGATGCCGCGCAAGCTTACAAAGGAATAATCACTGATGATAGATGGAAAGAATCGTATATGTCAGCCGGGGAATTAAAAGAGGAAATTGAAACCAGCGTACGATTCTTTGGCTGGGCGGAAGGCAGACATCTACTCGGAGTGACAGGAATTCAAGCTATCAAAGATACCACATTGATCAGGCATGCTTATGTGCTCCCTGGGTGCCAAGGAAGAGGAATTGGCACAAGGCTCCTTGAACATCTCTTGGGCTTAGCCGAGACTCCGGAAATTCTGGTAGGGACCTGGGCTGATGCCACCTGGGCTATTAGATTCTATGAGAAACATGGCTTCAAACTGGTGTCATCCAGGGAAAAAGATCGTCTTTTGCGGACATATTGGAATATCCCCGAGAGGCAGGTTGGAACCTCAGTGGTACTGAAGACAATCCCTTCTCTCCAGTAATGGTATGCTTTCCCCAGCAATCATGTCTGAGGGCTTTACCATATACATTTTATTACGATATACTCTTTTAATAAGAGTTCTCCGGAGACTGAGATGAATATTAAACAGACTTTGGAAGATACTGCCAGCAAAATCCCACACAAAGAAGCCATTGTTCTTAATGCTCAAAGGATTTCTTATGGAGAACTAGATGAAGCTTCCAATAAAGTAGCCAATGCCCTCCTGAAGATTGGGATGAAAAAGGGTGCCCACGTGGCTATCTTGATGTCTCATAGTCCGGTGTGGGTAATCAATTATTTTGGGGTGATTAAGGGAGGAGGCATAGCTGTGCTACTCAACACTGCGCTTAAAGCACCTGAACTTGATTCTTTGCTGCGAGACTCCGACTCGGAAATTCTGATAACTGAGAGGAAATTTTCTCAGATGCTTTCCTCAGTTTTGCCGCACATTCCGTCGCTAAAACGCATAATTGTGGTTAATACAGCCGCCTACGCCGATATGGTAGCTAACAGTTCCTCCACATTACCGGCTATCGATATAAAAGAGGAGGATGAAGCTACTATATTCTACACCTCTGGCGTACTGGGGAAACAAAAGGGTGTGGTGCATACGCATGCCTCCCTTATGGGAACTCCCCCCATAGTTAATGCAGGCATACAACGGAAAAGGGAAGATGTCATTATAGACCTTGTTCCCTTTTCTTATCTTTTTGGTTTATTCGAGGTTCTTTTTGGCTCGATTATCGCAGGCTCTACTGTCGTGCTTATCCCTAACTTCACTCCCAGAGCTGTCCTGGAAGCTGTGGAGAAAGAAAAAGGCACGGTTGTCTTTGGCGTTCCTGCCATGTACAATGCCCTGGCTATGGTGCGTGATGAAATTCTGGAAAGATATGACCTGAGTGCACTGCGATTGGCTGTTAGCGCGGGGGCAAAGTCCTTTCCAAAGCTAATGGAAACTTTAGAAGACAAGTTCGGTTTATCCCTTTATGAGGTATATGGTCTTACGGAAGTTTCAGCTGTTTCCATCAGCACCTTTAACAGCCGTAAACTAGGGACTGTCGGCAAGCCAATCTGCCGCCTTAGGATACTGGATGACAACGGCAAGGAAACTCCCAGGGGTGAAATAGGGGAAGCTGTATTCAATGCCCCCTGGGTGATGAAAGGATACTATAAAGCTCCCGAACTCACGGCTCAAGTCATTAAGGATGGCTGGTTTT
>SOHS01000050.1 GCA_004377135.1 Dehalococcoidia bacterium
TTTATAAAGCTCATAGGGCGGAATTTCCAAATCAGCCTGAAATCTTTGAGAAAGATTGACTTGAAAGACATCGCCAGCGGCGATATACTCCCGCACCCTGTTTACAGCTTTGATGTATTCCTCAGGAGTAAAATTTGACTTAAGCGTGATTTCTTCGTTTTGCTCAGGGCTTTGGCTCACCTCAATGACTGAATGGCCAGGATAAAGCCAGTTCTTCATCTCTTCAAGCCTCATCCTGGCTCGCTTTAACCTTTGCCCTTCCTCCAGTTCGGGAAAACCTGTGGCAACAAGGTAGGCCTTCCCCTCCAGGTGGTCAAATGCGAAGATAGCATCATAGAAGGCAAAGTAACACTCAGGGAGCTTAAGGTCATCTATAGCTGTGGATGGCAGGTGTTCGACGAAGTGGCACAGGTCATAGCTCAAATAGCCAACCGCTCCACCAACGAAAGGCACAGGTGCCGGGCAATAGTCTAATTTATATAACTCCAGCAGCTTGCCTATAGTATCAAAAGGGTTACCATGCTGTACTTCGTGCTCCTGTCCACGAACAAGGGTGATTTCAGAGCCTCGACTGTTCATCACCAGAAAAGGCTCGCTGCCTAAAAAGGAATATCGTCCCAGCCTTTGAGAATCCATGCCGCTGTCCAGAAAAAAGCTATAAGGTCTGTCCTTGATTAGCTCAAAAAGCTCAGAGGCAGTCAAAGGGGTAAAGACCTCTTCGATTAATGGATAGCGATTCTTAATCACCCTATTATCAATACCTACAAAGTTTCTAATACTTTCTTGGTGGTGAGGCCAACTTCAGCCGGGTTGGGGGCTATAGTGGCCCCAGCCTGTAACAGTGCCTTTATCTTCTCTGAAGCCCTGCCAGCACTGCCGGTAATGATAGCTCCAGCATGTCCCATTCTTTTCCCCGGCGGAGCAGTACTACCAGCGATAAAAACGACCACAGGTTTAGTCATCTTGTGACTGATAAATTCAGCAGCTTCTTGCTCCATAGTGCCACCAATTTCACCAATAAGAATCACAGCCCTGGTATCCTGGTCTTCTTCAAATAATTCTAAGATATTAACAAAGGTGCTGCCGGGCAGGGCATCACCGCCGATGCCAACACAGGTAGATTGCCCGATTCTCAGGCTGGTGAGCTGGGATACGACGTCATAAGTCAGGGTGCCGCTGCGAGAGATTACCCCCACGCTGCCGGGAAGATGAATTTCCCCCACCATAATCCCAGCCTTACATTTACCCGGGGACATAACTCCCGGGCAATTAGGACCGATGAGCCGAGTTGATTTACCTTTGAGATAGCGATGCACTTTCACCATGTCTAATACCGGTATGCCCTCAGTTATGCACACGACCAAGGACATGCCAGCACTAATCGCCTCCAGAATGCCATCTGCGGCAAAGGCAGGGGGCACAAACATGAGACTGGCATTAGCTCCAGTTTCAGCCATGGCTTTCGCTACAGTATTGAACACAGGCACTCCCAAATGTTGACTACCCCCCTTGCCAGGTGTAACTCCGGCCACTACCTTGGTGCCATATTCTATACAGCGCTGGGTATGAAAGCTACCTTCGCTGCCAGTAATACCCTGAACTAAAAGCCTGGTATTTTCATCAACGAGGATGCTCATTTCGTTACTCCTTTTGCTGCCTTGACTACCTTATTAGCGACATCATAGAAATCTTTAGCCTGGATGAAACTTATCCCTGACTCAGCCAGGATACGTTGACCTTCTTCCAAGTTTGTTCCTGCCAGTCTAATGACTACGGGGAAGGGAATATTCATTTGCTGATAAGCTTCAACTATCCCTTTGGCGATGACATCTACCCTGGCCATACCTCCAAATATATTCACCAGGACGGCCTTAATTCTGGGGTCAGCAATAAACATCTTGAACGAGTTAACCACCCTCGCAGTGTTATTAAGTGTGCCGATGTCCAGGAAATTTGCTGCTCTACCGCCACAATATTGAATAAGGTCGTTGACTGCCATGGCTAACCCGGCGCCATTGACCATGCAGCCGATATCGCCATCCATCTTGACATAATTGTTAATTCCCCAGTCACGAGCCTGGATTTCCAGAGGCTCCTCCTGCTCCTTATCTTGAAGTTCCTGGATATCTTTGTGTCGGTACAGGGCATTGTCGTCAAAATTAAGTTTAGCGTCTAGAGCCAGCAGCTTTTCGTCAGCAGTAACAACCAAAGGGTTTATCTCGGCCAAGGAGCAATCCTTGTCTATAAATAGCTTATAGAGGTTTGTCATTAACCGTGTGGCCTCATCTACCTGTCCTCCGTCCAAATTCATCCCATAAGCCAGTTTGCGACCCTGGAACGGTTGAAAGCCAATAGCAGGGTCGATATCACTCCTGAATATTTTCTCAGGAGCTGACTGGGCTACTTCTTCGATTTCCATGCCTCCGGCTTCACTGGCCATCATCACTGGCAAGCGGCTGGTCCCATCAATGAGGATGCTGAGGTAGAGCTCCCGTGCCACGTCGCTTGCTTCTTCCACCAGAACCTTACTTACCGGCACCCCTTCCGGTCCAGTTTGATGAGTCACCAGTCTGGTTCCAATCAATTGACTCGCCGCCTTTTCTGCCTCTTCTGGGCTATTAACCGTCTTTATGCCACCCGCCTTGCCTCTCCCCCCGGCATAGACCTGGGCTTTGATTACCACCTTGCCGCCAATCTCAGCAGCTATCTCTCTAGCCTCGACCGGGGTGGAAGCTACCTTGCCCCTGGGAACAGGAATACCATATTGAGCCAGAAGTGCCTTGGCCTGATACTCGTGAATCTTCAAATTTCCTCCTTGCTTCCCTGAAGCGGAGGGGGTGGGATTCGAACCCACGTTCGCCAAAAAGGCGAAAGCGGTTTTCAAGACCGCCACCATAAGCCACTCGGTCACCCCTCCTGGCTTCAAATTCTACTTCAAAACGACC
>SOHS01000132.1 GCA_004377135.1 Dehalococcoidia bacterium
TCATTTTCGTCGGCGATACTCATGGTGACCTCGAAGCCACGGAGAAAATTATCCACAGGTATCTCAAGTCGGAGAATAAGCTGGTTTTTCTGGGGGACTATGTTGACCGAGGGCCAGCTTCCCTGGAGAACATCAATTTTTTGCTTGGGCAAAAAACTGAGCACCCCGATTCTCTTTATCTGCTTATGGGAAATCACGAAGGCCATGCTGTAGTCAGCTTCCACCCTGCCGATTTCTGGGAAGGACTGGATACCGAACTTCGTCAGCGATATAGTGAGGTTCTTTCTCAGTTGCCACTGGCTGTGTCCACGCCAAATGGCATCATTGCTCTGCATGGAGCACTCCCCGATGTGTCAGGTTTAGAAGATATAAGTAGGATTAAGCTAGGTAGCGCCGAATGGCATCAAATAACCTGGGGGGACTGGCAGGAAAGGGAAGGCGAGTTCCTGGGAACCGATCCCTATACTGGGAGACCTCAATTCGGGCGAGGTTGGTTCGAGGAAATCATGTCTCGCCTGGGTAAAAATGTCTTGATAAGGTCTCACCAGCCAGATGCCCCGCCCACAATGTATGGCAGAAGATGCCTTACTATATTCACCTCTTCAGCTTATAAACATTATATTTCTGAGCGCACCATAGCCCTGGTTGATTTAAGAAAAGCAGTGCAGAGCGTGGATGATATAGAGATAGAGATTGTCTAAAGCCCGCCTCAAGACTTCAGCTTACTATGTTATAATATTACACAACCTGATGAGGTCTGAAAGCAATGATATGCCCTGTTTGTAAATACGATATGATAGTCGTTGAGTATCAAAATATTGAGCTCGATTATTGTAATAACTGTAAGGGGGTGTGGTTTGACTCTGGAGAGCTCGAGCTTTTGCTTAAGTCACAGGGTCTTGAAGAGCCAAAGGCATTCTTTGACGGCATCCTCAACTCTCAGGAAGCCGCTTCTCCAGAAAAGAAACGGAATTGCCCAGTCTGTGGCCATAAGATGAAAAAGACAACGATAGGCGGACAGCCTGAAATCCTCATCGATATATGCCGTGATAAACATGGATTGTGGTTTGACGGAGGTGAGGTCGCTCAACTGATAAGACGTCTGGCTGGGGAACATCCGCCAAAACATGATTCCAGGGAACAGGTCATCAGTTTCTTGGAGGAAGTATTCGAAGCCCCGGAGTGAAGAGGCAATGGAGATTAGAAAACACCCGGAGAACATTAGTTAAGGAGGTTTAATATGCCAATAGCAGCTTATATCATTATCGGTGTTGTCGTGGTCCTTCTTATCCTATTCCTAACTATCTACAACGGCCTGGTCAGGCGGCGTAATCAAGTAAAGAACTCCTGGGCGCAGATTGACGTTCAGCTAAAACGACGCCATGATCTCATTCCCAACCTGGTGGAAACTGCCAAGGGCTATATGAAACACGAGCGAGAAACCCTGGAATCAGTAACCAAAGCCCGTAATCTTGCCCAGCAACTGTCGTCTGCTGGAGCCGGTGAGCGAGCCAAGGCCGAAGGTGAGCTGAGTTCGGTCCTATCCCGTTTACTGGCTGTGGTGGAAAACTACCCCGATCTTAAAGCCAATCAGAACTTTCTGGCACTTCAGGAGGAACTTGCCTCAACCGAGAACAAGATAAGTTTTTCTCGCCAGTATTACAATGATTCAGTCCTGAGGTACAACAACCAGACGCAGATGTTTCCGTCTAGCATCGTGGCCAGCATGACCGGGTTTAAGGCTAGTGAATTCTTTGAGGTCACTCTAGCCGCCGAAAGAGAAGCGCCCAAGGTCAGTTTCACTTAATTAAGAAGACACCGCAGCCGTGTGGGAACAGATTAGGTCTAATCAAATAAGGTCGGTAGTGCTGACAATAGGCATGGGAGCATTACTGATCCTGATCGGCTATTTCCTGGGCCTGTACTTCTTTGATAGTGCTATTGTGGGTTTGGTCATTGCCATATTAGTATGGGCAGTCCTGAGTTTAATCGGCTATTTCCAGGGTGATAGTATCCTGCTTAGGATGTCGAGGGCGAAGAAAATTAAGCGTGATGACCACCCTCGCCTATACAATGTGGTTGAGGAAATGAAGATTGCCTCCGGCCTGGAGAAAATGCCCGACATATACATCATTGATGACCCGGCACTAAATGCCTTCGCCACTGGTCGTGACCCCAAGCGGGCATCCGTAGCTATCACATCGGGACTGCTACAAAAATTAAACCGCGATGAGTTACAAGGGGTCATCGCCCACGAAATATCACACGTCAAGAACAGGGATGTGCTGCTTATGTCGATGTGTAGTATCCTGCTCGGTACTATCGTGATTTTAGCCTGGTATGGGTCACGCATTATGATTTTTGGCAGCATGACCGGGTCAAGAAGAAGCTCCTCATCAGGTGGGGGTGGGCAAGGCCAGATAATAATTCTGGTCGTGTCACTCGTATTTATGATACTGGCGCCGATTATGGCGCAGCTCATTTACTTTGCCATCTCTCGGAAGAGAGAGTACCTGGCAGATGCCTCGGCAGCCCTCTACACCAGGTACCCTGAAGGACTGGCATCAGCCCTGAAAAAGCTGGGTACCTCAACCGGGCAGCTAAAATCAGCCAATAAAGCCACAGCCCCTATGTATATCGTCAATCCCTTCCGCAAGAAAGGCATGAAAGCCAGTGACCTCTCCAGCACCCACCCCCCTATATCAGAGAGGATACGCATTCTACGTGCCATGGCTGGCGCCTCTTTTAACGATTATGACCAGGCTTACAGCAAGGTTCACGGAGGTAAGGGAGTTATGCCCGCTGCCAGCCTTGCCGCCGCAACAGTCCCAATAACAACAACGAAACTGGAGGGAGAAGCGGGCGAACTAAACGAGATACAGCGAGCTCGGGAGACCTCAGATGTAATGTGGCGGCTGAGTAACTATAACACCATTAC
>SOHS01000018.1 GCA_004377135.1 Dehalococcoidia bacterium
GAGCTCGGGAGACCTCAGATGTAATGTGGCGGCTGAGTAACTATAACACCATTACCTGTGACTGCGGTGCCAAGTTGCGGGTGCCACCTAAGTTCAAAGAGCCACAAATCAAGTGCCCGCATTGTGGCAGAACACACCAGGTTTGAGAAGAGGGATTATCGTCAACCGAATCTTCTCATGTACCACCAGTAACTTCAGCACCAATTATGAGGGCGGTTCGTACTCTTACAAGCCTGCTTCTTTTCTCAGGATTTCAGCCTTGTCCGTTCTCTCCCAGGGAAGGTCGAGGTCTTCCCTGCCAAAATGTCCGTAAGTGGCAGTCTGGCGGTAAATGGGACGGCGCAGATCTAAAGTCTTTATGATAGCCTCAGGGCGAAAGTCGAAATGCTTGTTGACGAGATTTGATATGATTTCATCGGGGACTTTTCCCGTGCTGGATGTCTCAATGGATAATGACAGTGGATGAGCCTTTCCGATAGTATAGGCAACTTGGAGCTCGAAGTAATCAGCAAGTCCGGCAGCTACTATATTCTTGGCAACATATCTCGCCATATAAGCGGCGGAGCGGTCTACCTTGGTAGGGTCTTTGCCTGAAAAAGAGCCCCCACCATGTCCGCAGGCGCTGCCATAAGTATCGGCAATGATTTTGCGCCCGGTAAAACCGGTGTCGCTCACCGGCCCACCGATGACAAACTGACCGGCGCTGTTGATGTAGTATCTAGTCTCGCTATCCAGCAAATTGGCGGGGATGACCTTCTTAATTACCTGCTCTATAAGGTCGTGCTCGATGATTTTACGTTCCACCCCCGGGTCGTGATGAGCACCAAGAACAACACAGACCACCCTCTTGGGTATGCCATGACTATACTCTATGGTTACCTGAGCTTTGCCATCGGGCCTGAGATAAGGCACAGCCCCACTTTTTCTTGCCTGGGCCAGGTTCCGGCACAGCTTGTGTGCCAGTGCAATAGGCAAAGGCATGAGCTCAGGAGTTTCTCTACAGGCAAAGCCAACCATCATTCCCTGGTCACCAGCACCGGTTCTATCTAAAACCTTGTCAATTGCCTCTCCCATCCTCGCTTCCCAAGATTGACCAACCCCGGCAGCAATGTCGCTTGACTGTTCCTTAAGGGAGACCATGACTCCGCAGGTCCGATAATCAAAGCCATATTCAGGTTTGGTATAGCCTGCCTCTTTGATTACCTGGCGTACCAGGTTGGGAATTTCCACATAGCAATCGCAGGTAATCTCACCGAGAACCATCACCATGCCCATGGCCACTGACACTTCGCAGGCCACCCGAGCGAAGGGGTCCTGTGCCAGCATGGCATCAAGGACAGCGTCTGAAATCTGGTCGCATAGCTTATCAGGATGTCCCTCGGTGACGCACTCCGCAGTGGCTAAATAGGAATCCGACTGATTAAAGCTATTCGGCATTTTTACTCCTTTTTATGTTCCCAGTTCCCAGCTTTCGAGGTATTTTTTCTGCTCCTCGGTCAAGGAATCAATGGCGATATTCATGGAGGCGAGCTTTAGTTTACCTACCTCCTGGTCAATTTCCTCAGGCACAGGATAGACCGCGGGCTCGAGCTTTCCTTTCATCTTGGTAAGATACTCCAGACATAGAGCCTGGTTGGCAAAGCTCATGTCCATAACGCTGGCCGGGTGTCCCTCGGCGGCAGCTAGATTGATTAGCCTGCCCTCGCCCAACAGATAGATACGCCGTCCATCGCCTAAAGTGTATTCATCAACGGAAGAACGTATTCGTTTCTTCGATTTGGCCAGGCTTTCCAAAGCCGGGATGTTTATTTCTACATTGAAGTGGCCGCTATTAGCCAGAATAGCTCCGTCTTTCATCTCTAAAATGTGTGCCTTATCAATGACGTTGGTATCGCCCGTGGTGGTGATGAAGACCTCTCCTATCTCGCAAGCCTTAATCAAAGGCATGACCTGATAGCTATCCATGGCAGCCTCCAGAGCAGGGATAGGCTGGACCTCGGTGATGACAACCTGCGCCCCGAGCCCTTGAGCCCGCTTGGCTACCCCTTTGCCACACCAGCCATAGCCACAAACAACCACTTTCCTCCCCGCCCAGAGTATATTGGTAGCCCTGGTGATGCCATCAATTGTGCTTTGCCCCGTTCCATACCTGTTGTCAAAGAAATGTTTGGTTTGAGCATCGTTTACGGCAATAATAGGGTAAATCAATTTACCGGCCCTCGCCATGTTCCTCAGCCTGATGACCCCCGTGGTCGTTTCTTCAGTGCCGCCAATGACGTTAGCAGCCAGTTCGGTGTAATCCTTATGAAGGATGGAAACCAGGTCCGCGCCATCATCCATGGTGACCTGAGGCTTATGTTCCAGGGCGGTGATGATATGTCGGTAGTAAGTCTCGTTATCTTCTCCCCTTATGGCGTTGACGGGAATGCCATAGTCAACCAGGGCAGCAGCTACGTCGTCCTGGGTACTTAAAGGATTGGAGGCGCATAGGACTACTTCAGCACCACCTTCTTTTAGAGCCAGAGCTAAATTGGCCGTTTCCGTAGTAATGTGGAGGCAAGCAGAGACACGCACTCCTGCCAGGGGCTTTTCCCTGCCAAATCTTTCCTCTATTAGTTTGACGACTGGCATTTCCTTGCCAGCCCAGTCGATGCGAAGCTTGCCCTCTTGGGCCAGGGAGAGGTCTTTGATGTCATACTGCGTTTTATTCATTTTCCCCATTGGCTACTTTCTAGTTCTCTCTATTGTATTTTCAGGTTCGACTCCATTGTTTACTAATCGGTCAGTGGCTTCGCCACCACGATTCTCCATGCGGCTATTTTGAGAAGTATAAACTCCTCAGTTTTGGTTATCTGGTATCCCGCGTCTTCTATCAATTTCTCCACATAAATCGGCCGGCAATTGGCATACTTGGGAATCTTCTGGTGTAGCCACTCATAGAATCTTATAAACAGCGAACCTTCTCTGCCTTCTTTTGTAAGACTGGCAACACCAAGCCTTCCGCTAGGCTTCAAGACCTTTTTGACTTCGTTGAGAACTACAGGAATATCCGGTGTATCAAACAGCTCCAAAGTGCTAGCCATGTAAACGGCATCAAATTTGCCATTTTGGTAAGGCATCCTTCTAGCATCCCCTTCATATAGCTCCACCCTGTCCATAAACCCTGCCTTCTTAAGCCTTTTTCTGGTTAACTCCAACATCTGAGGCGTTACATCAATGCCGTGGGCTTTGCCATTTTCTCCAACGAAGTTAGCGATTTCCTTTAACGAATATCCTGTTCCTACACCTACCTCAAGAACGACTTCACCCGGCGTGACAGATAGAAGGTGCAGGCCTTTCCGTCTAAGTCCCTTCTCAAATATTCCCTCTGCGAGAGCATAAAACCGGCTCATTACGCCATAGCTCTTCTTTATATCCTCTAATCTTACCGGTACTCCTAACATTTCCCCTTGGTTGTTAATCATGTTCTTCTATCGCCTGAACTGCTCAGCAACCCAATCAGGTATGTCCAATGTGCCCATAAGGAGCGGTTTTTGATGACAGTCGCTGCCTCCGGTCATGAGCATATTGTGCTTCCTGGCAAACTCAATATAGTGTGCCGTGGTTTTCTCGTCATGTCTTGGATGCCAGCACTCGACACCATCGATGTATTGTAGCATATATTTTTCTATAACCTTCGTTTGTTCGTTCAAATCGCGCGTTATGCTTACCAGGGATATGCCGTGGGGGTCATTGGGGTGGGCATGTACCAGTACACCCCCGGCGTTCCTGATTAACTTTGATGCTTCAGCCAGAGAGAGCGGGTACTTGGAGACATCGCACTTGACCAGATATTTATCGAAGGCCTCTTGCTTATCCTTTACAATCCCCTTTTCTATCAGGTAGTTCGCTATATGGGGTCGCCCGAACACGCCATCTACACTATCCTCTATTTTCCTGAGGTCTTCCTCGGTAAATCTTTCAATACCCTCTTTATCGAACTCAACATTCAGGTTTTCCAAAATTTGACGCGCCCTTCTTTTCCTGTGTTCTTTTATCAACTGAAGCTTGCTCTTCAGTTCTTGATTGCCGATGTCATACCCGTATCCCAGGAAATCCAGGGAAACATCTTTATTGCTCTCAGGATAATGGAAAGTCACGTTTAATTCCACCCCTGTGATGTAAGACATGCCATGCTTTCTCGCCAGGGTGATTGCCCTTTCCTGGCAGTCTATAGAGTCGTGGTCAGTTATCGAGATTAAATCGATGTTTCTGTTTTTAGCTTCTTGGAAAACCTCTTCAATAGGGAGATTGCCATCCGAGCCGGTCCTGGTATGGACGTGTAAATCGATTTTCACTTCTATTTCTTTTCCATGCCGATGATATACCAATCTTCGGGCGGGTCATATTGGGTATCAACTATCAGGTGGATAATATTGAGTCCGGGATACAATTGCTTCAAGCCATCCATGTCCACTTCTTCGAACTTCTTTTTATTATTGAGGTAGGCCTGCTCGGTGAGGGCATTCGATTCGTAATCCTCCTGGGTACGTCTTAGTATCCGGGCGATGGCTACCTCTTGCGGGCAGTGGGTCTGTAGGATGACGAATGTCTTATTGTGCCTGGCGGCTATCTCAGCAGCCTGTCTTCTCAACGATTGGGTGACGAAGGTGGCATCGAGTATTACACTATCGCCCTTCTCCAGGACCTCGTCTGCCTGTCGGAACGTCTCATCATAGACCATTGTTCGTTTGCTCATATCCGAGGCGACCTTCTCATCGAATATATTCTCCCCTTTCAGCACCTCCAGCCTAATCAGGTCGGACCGCAGGATAGGGTAGCCCTTAATTTTGGAAATCTCCTCGCTCGTCTCGGTTTTCCAGGTGCCCGGCAAGCCGCAGGCGATAAGCAAAGTATCAGCCCCCAGCTCGCTTTCTACGAATTTGGCAAACGGCTCTCTCAATCTACGCCTCCTGTACAGCTCGACATCGCCGCATTAGATTATAACTTTTCAGATTCTCCTTGTCATTGCGTCCCTTAATTTGACCGTCCGCCCTAGCCAGTGCTAGACTATTTTCGGGCAGCGTAGCTCAGGGGTAGAGCAGAGGACTCATAATTCTAAGCCAGATGTCCCAAAGAGTCACTTTACGTATAAAATAAGACTTTTGTGTTAGTTGTTAAAACCCTTTTTTGTTCGTGAAGTCCCATCATGTCACAACCCGTCCTAAACAATTTAACGCCAAAATAACGCCAATTTTTCATGTATAACCTGAAGCTAACGGACAATAACGATAATACCATAGCAATAAAAACAACAAGGACCGATAACAGGAAAGGTCGCTCAAGTAATGCTAACCCTAAAATTTGAAATGATGGTTATGTCACCATGCTTTTATCTCTTTTTAACTACAAAAATAAAAGGTTATCTATAGCTGCTATTCTCTTTTAAATCCCCTTTTTATCCCTTATTACCAGTTTGTTTAGCAGACTACGGGAATCTCCCGAAAGTGTGCGCAGATGTAGTAGTCACCGTTCATGGTGATGGTGGTTGAGGCAGCATTGACATCGGCAATGGTATCCACATCGCCAGTCCACCTGGCAAACTCATAACCACTATCTGGTTTTGCCACGAGGTTGACCACTGTTCCTTCTTCATATATGAAGAATCTCCCTTCTCCAGGGGTGGTTACTGAACCATGAGCTGGTCCGATGATGTTCAGGCTGTACTGGACAGGCGGAAGTACCTCAAAGTCAGCCATTATGGAATAGTCGCCATTCATGGTAATGATGGTCTCGGAGGCACGAACATTGTCAACAGTGTACACATCTCCAGTCCAGCGTACAAATTGATAGCCACTGTCTGGGGTAGCATTCAAGCTTACCACTGTGCCAGCGTCATAGGTAAGAATCGATTTTCCAGGGATAGTTACATTATTGACGGTAACTACGCCTCCAGCCGTACTGTCGATAGTGAGCGTAAGAGATTCACCACCATTACCATCATCACCACTGCCGCCACAGGCCGCCATGCCTGCAATTAAGGCTATCATAGTCAAGAAGATACTAATTCTTTTCACGTGCATGACCTTCCAAGTTCTATTCTACCACTAGCGAAGGAATCGTCAATATACTTCAAGAATGCACCGAAACAAACCTTGAGGAGAGCCTTAAGCTCTGGCAGAGTATGACCACCCGTTAGATCAAGTGCCATCGCCCAATCCAAAGGGCATACCCCATCTTGATATTCAGATATCTGTCTCTGACCTATTTGAATTTTAGGGCATGAAGGGTAGGCGTAATGAGCTCATCCCTGTGGTAAAATAGAAGTACATTGAAAATGTAGCCAATGCTGTAATTGATAGAAACCGTAGTGGCTGCGGAATTATTATGGGAGGTGGGGTTCTTTACGAACCACTGCCTGATATAGAAAGGAAGGTAAGAAGTTATGAAGGTTGGTCATAATCCGACGGGTCTTTTTGAGTATAGCGCCAATAAAGAGCTAATTGTGCGCCTCAAACATGATACCGACCTTATCCAGACTATGACTGAACTTGTCAGGAGCTGGGGAATTGAGGCGGGAAGCTTTGCGGCAATCGGTGCATTAAAGTGTGCCAGACTCGGCTATTATGACCAGAAAAATCATAAATATCGGGAGATGAAAATTGATTCACCTCACGAAATGGCAAGTTGTGTAGGGAACGTCTCTTTAAAGGATGGAGAGCCCTTCATTCATGCGCACGTGGTACTTGCTAATGAAACGGGAGATACTAAGGCCGGCCACCTGTTTGAAGGAATCGTTTTTGCTGCTGAAGTCCACTTGCGTCAGCTGGAAGGTCCGAGGCTCGAGCGAAAATACGATGAAATAACCGGCCTTTCGCTTTGGAGCATGGAATAAAGTTTATTGAGGTTAATAACCTCAAACTAGCCTTCAGCTATGGTTCAGCCTATTGCGAACATATGGTGGCCCTGCAAGCGAACCTAACCCAAGTAGCAACTTCTTCTTCATCGCCTTGCTCATAATAAAATTATACTCTCACTAATCCTCAAATAGGGTACCATCGAAGGACAACAAGATGAGAATAAAACAACACATCAAAGGAAGAGCAGACTACCCATAGCAATAAAATGAGCAAGAAGGGGAAAACAGAAAAGTGCCTCACATAACGCTAACCCTAAAATCCGAACCAGTGGAAACGAACATGCCTATGGCGCCTCCCGGCTGCCTTGGGCTATTACCCCCAGTTCTCGCCCGACCTTCCCGAATTTCTGCAGAGCGAAAGCCACATCTTTCTTGCTGTGGGCCGCCGAGATCTGAACTCTGATTCGAGCCTGATCTCTGGGAACAACCGGATAACTAAAGGCAATTACATAGATCCCCTCCGCCAGAAGCTTCTCCGCCATCCGGGCAGCCTTCTTGGCATCATAAAGCATGATCGGGACTATCGGGTGACTGCCCGGCTTTATAACAAAACCGAGCTTGGTGATCTCTCTCCTGAAATAGGCGGTGTTTTCTTCAAGTCTCTTACGCAAGTCTGAGGCTCGGCCAATGATCTCCAGCACTTTGATGCCCGTAGCCACAATTGACGGCGACACAGTATTGGAAAAAAGATATGGCCGTGAGCGCTGTCTCAGAAGCTCAATCATCTCCTTCCGGCCACTGGTGAACCCTCCGGTAGCACCACCGAGAGCCTTGCCCAGCGTGCTGGTAATAACATCAACTCTCTCTTCCACTCCGCAGTATTCGGGAGTGCCCCGCCCACCCGGGCCGAAGAACCCGGTAGCGTGAGAATCGTCAACCATGACCAAGGCATTGTATCTCTCAGCAAGGTCGCAGATTTCCTTGAGTCTAGCCACATCGCCATCCATGCTGAAGACCCCGTCGGTAGCAATCATCCTAAAACGTCTATCTTGAGTCTCTTTAAGGTGCTTTTCCAAGTCTGCCATATCTGAATGCTTCATAACGCGATTCTCCGGAAACTCGATTGATCCTGAACCGAGTTTTTTCTTGTGAACCATTCCCCAGAGCCGTACGCCATCAATTATGGTGGCATGGTTTAGCTGATCACTTATCAGTACGTCTTCATGGCCGAGCAGAACCTCGAATAAGCCTTCGTTGGCGGCGGCACAGGAAGAATAAAGGATCGTGTCCTCGGTCCTCAAAAACTCGGAGATCCTTCTTTCCAGCTCCTTGTGAATGTCCTGGGTGCCACAGATAAAGCGAACGGAGGACAGACCGTGACCTCTCTCATCAAGGGCCTTCTTGGCCACAGCAATCAACTCTGGATCATCCGCCAGGCCCAGGTAGTTGTTAGCGCAGAGATTGAGAACCTCCCCTTCCTTCACCTTGATTCTTGGCCCCTGTGGCGAACAGATGACTCTTTCTTCCTTGTAGAGGCCGCTCTCTTTGATAGACCTAAGCTGGCCCTGGAGATACTCCTTCACTTCCTTCGAATACATGCTTACCTCCGTTGTTAAGGAATCAAAATGACCTTTCCTGAAGCCTTCGGCCTTTGAGTCATGAAACCGAATCCCTTTTCGAATTCCTCCAGACGCACCTTGTGGGTGATAACCGGAGAGACATCCAGACTGCCAGACTCCAACAATCGCTGCACTTCTTCCCATGTCCGCCAGATCAAACGCCCAGATATGGGAAGGATCTTCTTGCCACTCCTCACATACTGACCGTAATTGTCTATTACGAGTGGTTCTCCATGAATGCCGAAGGCGGACATCCTTCCGCCAATCCTGGTCCACCTAAGGGCAAGCTTCACAGCTTCGGGACTACCAGCCATTTCCAGGACCACATCAAATCCCTTGCCAGCAGTGATATCAGAGACGATCTCCTCAGCTCCCTGGCCATCCTTCAGTGCCCGGTCAGCACCCATTTTTCTTGCGATTTCCATCCTTCTGTCGTGCCGCCCCAGAATGATGACCAGGCGAGCTCCTTCGGCCTTCGCGACGCCGGCAGCCATTATAGCAGTCGGACCATCGCCAATAATGAACACGCTCTTCTCCTCAAGGTTCTTGTCATAATCCCCCAGGGCACAATAGACAGCATTGCCCAGAGGCTCCTGGATGGCGGCGATCTCCGGCGGCAGTTGTGAATTGTTCTTCCACAGGACCCGCTCCGGAACAGTGAAGTATTCGGCAAAGCAGCCGTTACAGGTTAGCCCGAAGATTCTCCCCGTTTCGCAGATATGTCTTTGATCGTTCCGGCACTGAACGCACTTTCCGCAGTAGATATGGGTTTCGGCGGAAACATAATCGCCGACTTTGAATTTCCTGACTTCCTTTCCCACTTCGACAATCGTGCCGGCGAATTCGTGACCCAGCACCTGGGGAACATTCTTGATGTAAACCTGCGCTCCGGAATCCCAGGCATATATATGGCTGTCTGTGCCACAGATGGAGCCAATAATCAGCTTCACCAGAACCTCATCAGCTCCAGGTTTAGGTACACTTACATCAACAAGTTCGGCACCCGGCGCTTTTCGGGTCTTAACTACTGCTTTCATTGGTTTCCACCTCTTTCTGCGCGGTTAGGTTGCTTGATGCTGATTGAACCTGGATCCCAAGGCTCCCCTTTGTCATCGAACGGCCTCACACGTGCCGGCTCTATAGTGCGAGCCTTTAGCATCCTGTGTCGCCGGAGAAAGTGATGCCTGTCTTCGCCCACGAGGCCAGAATACACGGAGACAGGCCATGAAGCATGCGGAATTCAGGCACTCTAGCCGGAATGGACGCGACCAGTCCTCAATTTCGGCTAAGAAGGGTGATTCAGCAGGAGACATCGGATGAGCCCTAAGACAGCAGAAGGCAATAGCATCGCCTTGCATTTCCTCAATTATATTGCTATAGACGTCCATTGTAAAGGCTACTGAGCTTCAGCGGGCCGCTAGCTCAATTGGTAGAGCA
>SOHS01000135.1 GCA_004377135.1 Dehalococcoidia bacterium
TTTCAAATAGATTCTCTTCTGTTCTTTTTTGCTTCACCTCAGAAAGATTTGAGGTGTCGCTCAGCACCCACGACCGACCTAGTCCTTCACGCAGGATACTCCCCATGGGCGAGGATAATTGCTCAGATTGGCTAGCCACCACGGTTGATTTTTCTCCATAACCTTCTGACACACTCATTTGACTACTAGCCTGTTATTGGTCTCGTACAGTACCATTCTTTATATCAACTATAGCACCGCTTTTGTTAAGAACTGGTTAAGACAATTTCATGAATTCCTTTTTGCCAGTGGCACAGGCTGAGTAACATAATAAAGATGGTGTGGTTGGCTGATTAACGCCAGAATCAAAGAAGAGACCTGTTGCGGCAGGCCTCTTTTTACTTCGGTTTACGTTCCCCCTGTTGACCTCCCCATTTTCCGTGGCTTTCCTCAGCCACGCGCGGTCGCAGCAGCAACTACCGTTATCGATAAAGCCGAGTGCTGGCAATATCTCGTCCGTATCCTCGTTCACCACCATCTCTCGCCCATACTAAATCACCTTGCCCAGTGAATCCGCTTCACTGGGCTGTCAACACGCATATGTGAATCTTATATGCTGCAGCGATATACGTATACTTAATATTAAGAATATCAATTTTTTCAAAAGCAGTCAACACCGTGTCCTGTGCCCTTTTAGATAGCGGGTCTTTTTGAGGGTGAATTCAGTGAGCTTTCTCCCTTCCTCCTTCGACTTTACTCAGGACAGGTCTAACTCACTCCCGCAAGGAGAGGGAGTATTATAATAGGGGAGAGAGTATTGTAAGGATTTATGCAGTTAGCTATATGCTATCTTTGGTGTAATCTGGATTGTATAATACTGGCAGAAAACGAGAGGATGGAGGCATGATTACCTCATACAGCCGGGAATTGATGCTAGGTATCCCCCAAGGCACCTTGATTGACATAGAGACCACCGGTCTTAATATGGGCCAAGATGAGATAGTGCTTTTTGGCTACATTCGAGGGAGTCACCTTGAGATAATCTGCCGGAGTTCGCAAGAAGAAGCACCGTTTATCGCCCAGCTTGCTGAACTCGTTCCGACGCTCCCCAAGCCATTTTACGCCTACAATCTCGCCTTCGAGAAAGGGTTTCTTCAAGCTAAAGGGATTGAAATAGAAGGGGTAGACTTATTTCAGCCCTGGAAGGAAAAAGCCGAGGCACTGTTCCTCAAGTGGCCTAAGCTGGACGAGCTGTTTTCCCACGCGGAGCACTATTTTAACGAGCCAGTAATAAGCGGCAGGGACGTCCCTTTGCTATGGCAGAGATTCCTTTACACAGAGGATAATAACTATTTACAGCAAATCATAAAGCACAACGAGTCTGACCTGCTTAGAGAGCTGTACTTGCTGGTATATTATCGAGATAGCTATAAGGTTTAAGGGAGCCAGGAAGCCAGACATTAAGAATAGTGAGGGCTTTTTCTGCAAATTCCATAGAATAGCCTTACAGTTCATGGTAGAATAGAAGCTAAACCCGAAGGTACTATGAAAAAGATTGGCGTCTTAACCAGCGGCGGTGACGCTCCAGGGATGAATGCCTGCATCAGAGCTGTCGTCCGCTGTGGGGTTAGTCATAAACTGGAGGTTGTGGGGATTCGCCAAGGTTACTGCGGTATATTGGAAGAGGACTTTATAGATTTAGACAGCAGGTCAGTAGCCAATACTATCTACCGGGGGGGCACTTTCCTGGAAACAGCTCGCTGTGAGGAAATGAAGACCAAGGAAGGCATAAGGAAGGCAAATAAAATTCTCCAACGGGAAGGCATCGAGGGACTTATAACTATCGGCGGGGATGGCACGTTTCGCGGTGCAGTAGCCCTGGCTGAAGCTGGAAATGTAAAAGTGATTGGTATTCCGGGCACCATAGATAACGATGTCTATGGCACTGACAACGCTATTGGCTTCGATACCGCCATAAATACAGCTTTGGATGCTATAGACAAGATTCGAGATACTGCGGGGGCACTAAATCGCCTATTTTTCATTGAGGTTATGGGAAAGAGCAGAGGATTTATTGCACTGGAGGTGGGAATTGCTGGCGGAGCCGAGGATATCTTGATTCCGGAAGTAGAGACAAAAATAGAGCAGCTTTCCCTTGGTATAAGGCGCAGCTTCAAGAGAGGTAAAAAATCCTCCATCGTTATAGTTGCCGAAGGAGATGATGCAGGCGGTGCGTTCTCTATTGCTCAACAAGTATGGGAAAGGTTGAAGCTGGAGTACCGAGTTTGTGTGCTGGGACATGTCCAAAGAGGTGGCTCACCTACAGCCAGAGACAGAGTTCTCGCCAGTAAGTTAGGAGCTGCAGCTGTGGATGCTCTGGTCAAGGGCAAGGCAGGCTACATGGTGGGGGAGTTGAAGGGAGATATAGCCTTTACTCCTCTAAGGGAAACCTGGGAGAAAAGCAAGGAATTGGATAGCGACTTGTTACGGTTGGTCAAGGTACTGGCCGGATAGGAACGTTAAGAAGCTTGATCTTTCTTATACTAATCTTTGTCTTGTTCTCCTCAGAGAATGCCCCCAGTTAATTTGCCGTACACCTCACGATATCTTTTCGAGGTCCTCTCTATCACTTCCGGTGGCAACATAGGCGCTGGCGGTGTTTTATCCCATCCTGAAGCCGAAAGCCAGTCACGGACCAGCTGTTTATCAAAGCTAGGCTGCGAATGACCAACCTCATATTGGTTGACATCCCAGAAGCGACTCGAGTCTGGTGTTAGTAGCTCGTCGATAAGGACTAATTTGCTGTTGAGGAAGCCAAATTCAAACTTAGTATCGGCAATTATTATGCCTTTGGTTTTAGCGTAATCACGAGCATATCCGTAGATAAGCAGGCTTTTTTGTTCTAATTCCTCAAATATGCCCTCAACGTCCAGGTCTTTTATGTCTTGACTGGTTAAAGGGCGGTCATGCTCTGTGTCGCTCTTAGTAGTGGGGGTAAAGATAGGTTGGGGCAATTCCTGGCTTTCTTTCATTCCCGAGGGCAAATGGATATGGCCAACTGTTCCAGTCTCTTTATATTCCGCCCATGCCGAGCCAGATATATAGCCCCGAACGACGCATTCTACAGGTATACGCTCGGCCTTAGCCACAAGCATAGAGCAGCCGATAAGGCTTGTTTCAAGTGTAAGTGAGGTATCTCCCTTCCATTGAGATTGCTTCGAGCTTTCAGCCCTCGCAATGACATCCCGAAGTATATCCTCGCTATCGATTACCTTGATAAGATGATTGGGCAGGATATGGGCTGTCTTCTCAAACCAGAAGGCAGAAAGCTGGTTAAGAACCTTTCCCTTGTCAGGGATGCCAGAGGGCAAAACAACATCGAAGGCAGATATGCGGTCGGTGGACACGATAAGCAGTTTATCACCTAAACCGTAGACATCTCTTACCTTGCCCCGCCGAAATAAAGGTAGAGGTAAGTTTGTATTTATTAAGACTGTTGGGTTATTACCCATAGTATCCTCGGCTCAAGCTACAATGGTGCCAGTAAATATTTAAGGAGCCGTTTTTCTTTAAACCAGTAACTAAGATTCAATGCCACACACCCTTTTGGCGCTGCTTGTCATTCTCTCTATATTGGACTGTCTACCAATCATGATTCTTTGAGCCATAGGTGATCCGGCACCATGCATCGATTCCGCCAAATAACAAACGGCTCCTAAACCCACCGTGATATTCTCAATCAGTCGCAGTACACGAACGCGATTTTCCACAGTAATACCATCAATTCCCTTCAGATATTTAGCAACATACTTGCCTATCTTGGGATGCTTAAGGTCTTTTTCAGAAGGCATGGTTACTATTGAGCCGCCAGCGATGTCCTGGGCCAGTCTGGCTATTTCATAAGGAAATTTCGTCACGTTTAGTTTAGATACATTGGCTCTCAGAGTATCTACAAGGTAAGTCCCGGAAGCCTCTCTGTGACCTTCGTAAGCACAGGCCAGACTGCAAGACATCAGGGTTTCATTGAGCTGAATCATATCAATGATTTTGTCTCTAATATGTGAAGCTTTGGCAGTGCCCTGATATTCAGCAATTAATTGACTGGCGCCAATCAAGATATCACCCATACCTGATTTACAGGCATAACTCTGGCGGTGATAGGCAGAAAATTTCTCTACCAGGTCGCCGGCAAAGTCATACTCCTTGTACATAAAGACTCGTTCCCAGGGAACAAACACGTCGTTAAAAACAACCATACATTCCTGTCCCCCGTAAAGAACGTTACCCACATCCATATTGGGGCTGTCTATTTTTCTCGTGTCGCATGATTGTCTCCCATAGATGTATATAATCCCTTCGGTGTCACTGGGCAAGGCAAAAGAAATAGCGTACTCTTTATCCTCTTCCCGCATAGCTCTGGTCGGCATGCAGATGACTTCATGCGAATTTACAGCGCCTGTCTGGTGCAATTTGGCCCCACGCACTAAAATGCCATCCGGCTTCTCTTCCACTACGTGAAGATATTGGTCGGGGTCAGCTTGCTGGGTTGGACGAAGGCTTCTATCGCCCTTGGCATCCGTCATGGCACCACAACAAACCAAGTCTTCATCCTGTACGTATCGCAAGTATTTCAGAAAACGCTTGTTATATTCGGTTCCATATTTCTGGTCAATGTCATAAGTCGCCATCGACAAAGTATTCAAGGCATCCATTCCAACGCAACGCTGAAAGCAAGAACCGGTATAAGCACCCAATCCTCTACCCATTTTTGACTTGCTAACCAGGTCTTCAGTACTTTGATGAATGTGACAAAAACGATTTATCTTTTTCCCTGTTAGATGAGAGGTGGCCGTCATAATGCTGTGGTATTGTGGAAATTTGGACTCTTCAGCAAGCTCATAAGTGGCAGCAATACAATTCCTTGTCGGTTTGATAATAGGATTATCGGCATGATTGGTAATCTTCTCTCCAAACATGTAGAGTTCAAAACGCATTTTCTTCATGCTATCAAGGTATTCTTGCGCAGTCTTCATCCTTCTATTCCCCCGCTTTATACGCTAAGACAAAAATTTAGAAGTCAATGCCCACCACTCTACTGCTCTAGGAGCAACCCGGTTGACCCAGCTTTGCCAGCTTTCTTTCCCCGTTTGGTTTTAAGTTAGCCCCAACCGTTCAAAGACAGTATCTACGTATTTCAGATAGTAATTGTAGTCGAAAAGAGACTTCAGCTCGTCTTGAGTCAGGTAATTTGTTATTCGCTTATTCATCCGAAGTAGAGCTAAAAAGCTTTTCTTGCCCTGCCACGCTTCCATAGCATTATCCTGAACCATTTTATAAGCTTCTTCTCGTGTTAGACCCTTATTTATTAAAGCAAGGAGTACTCTCTGGGAGAAGATTAACCCCTGGGTAAGCTCGATATTATGCCGCATATTTTCCGGAAAAACCTTTAGTCCTTTCATTATGGAGGTAAATATAGATAGCATATAATCCAGCGCCAGACAGGAGTCAGGCAGAATAATTCGCTCTGTGGAGGAGTGACTGATGTCACGTTCGTGCCATAAGGCGATGTTCTCCAGAGAAGTTAAAGCATGGCCTCTTATCAGTCTTGCTAATCCGCAGATACGCTCACAAAGCTCGGGGTTTCTTTTATGAGGCATTGCCGAGGAGCCCGTTTGCCCCTCTTCAAAAGGCTCCTCAACCTCCAGGACTTCTGTTCGCTGGAGATTCCTAATCTCGGTTGCAAATTTCTCCAGGGAGCTGGCGATAATAGCCAAAGTGGTCAGGAATTGGGCATGGCGGTCGCGCTGGACTATCTGGCTTGATATTGGAGCTGGGGTGAGCCCTAACTTGGCGCAAGCTATTTCTTCAACCTGAGGAGGCACGCTAGCGTAAGTGCCCACTGCTCCGGATATTTTGCCCACAGAGATACTTTTCCCAGCCTCAGCTAGCCTTCGAGAATTACGCTTCATTTCTTCGGTCCACAATGCCATCTTCAAACCAAAGGTAGTAGGCTCAGCATGAACACCATGGGTCCGCCCCATCATAATGGTATATTTGTGCTCTATAGCCTGATTCTCCAGTACGGATGTAATCTCGGCCACATCTTTGGTCAAGATATGTGCCGCCTGGGTCAATTGCAAGCTCAGGGCGGTATCCATAACATCCGAAGAGGTAAGACCAAGATGTATGAAGCGTGACTCTGTGCCCAAGCTTTCAGCCACCGAGTTAAGAAAAGCAGTCATGTCATGGTGGGTCACCTTCAGAAAAGCAGCAATGCGACTCAGGTTGTAGCTGGCTTTCTTTATCTTAACTATATCTTCTCGGGGGATTTCACCCAACTCAGCCCAAGCTTCACAAACGGCTATCTCTACCTTAAGCCACTGGTCAAATTTGTTTTTATCAGACCAGATTTTCTTCATTCGAGGTCTGGAGTACCGTTCAATCATGTTAATCCCTTGCTAACTCTCGCTTGTATTTACGATAGGCTTCTCTTATTTCTTTACGCTCGGTGCCTAAGATCTGGGCGGCGAACAAGGCAGCATTCTTTGCCCCGCTTTTACCAACGCCCATGCAGGCTACCGGCACTCCCCCAGGCATCTGGCTTATGGAGAGCAAAGCATCTACGCCCTTAAGCTCACCGGAAGGTAAGGGCACGCCGATTACAGGCAAAGTTGTCCAGCTAGCCATAACACCGGGAAGATGAGCGGCTCTGCCAGCAGCAGCAATGATGACTTTAAGCTCTCTCTTCTCTGCTTCCAAACCATAATCTCTTAGTTTTTCGGGATTTCTATGGGCTGAGATAACGGAAAGTTCATAATCAATGCCCAATTGCTTAAGCATATCCAGCGCTGGTTGTATCAGCTCGGTGTCTGTCTTGCTGCCTATAACTACACCTACTAATGCCATTCAGGCTACCTCCCTTAAAGCAATATCTTTACGATAATAACAGCCTCCAAAGTAAATATTATGAATGTTGCGGTAAACTTTTTCTCGAGCTTCAGCCATGTCTTTGCCCATACCTGCTACGGTGAGCACCCGCCCGCCGTCAGTATAAATTATGCCATCATTTCCCAACTTAGTTCCAGCATGGAAAACTAGCACATCCCTGTCCACATTGTCTATCCCTTGTATGGGAAAGCCAGTTTTATAGCTTTCAGGATAGCCAGCCGAAGCCGCAACTACTCCAACGCAGGCCTCGGCACTCCACTCTATTTTCACCCGGTCGAGGTTGCCCCGGACTACTGCCACAAGTATATCCACGAGGTCGGTTTTGAGAAGAGGCAAAACGACCTGAGTTTCTGGGTCACCAAAGCGAGCATTGAATTCCAGCACCACTGGCTCTCCATCAACAATCATTAACCCCGCATAGAGCACTCCCTTATAAAGTATGCCTTCTTCAGCCATAGCCTTAACAGTGGGTACCAAAATATCCTTGGTTACCTTTTCTGTCATCCCGGCGGAGAAAAAACCCGGTGGGCTATAACTTCCCATACCTCCGGTATTGGGACCCTGGTCATTATCCCCGATTTTCTTATAGTCGCAAGCTGGTACCATGGGTGAGACTGTTTTGCCATCGGTAAAGGCTATGAGGCTTACTTCTCGACCGCTAACATATTCGTCAATTATTACGCTGTCTCCAGCGGAACCGAAAATCTTTGCTTCCATTATGTCGCCAAGGGCTTTGTGGGCTTCTGCCAACGAACTAACTATAATCACACCTTTGCCAGCGGCTAATCCATCAGCCTTAATGACGACAGGCAGACGCTGTTCTTGAAGGTATTCACGAGCCTCAGAGTAAGAAGAGAAAATGGCGCTTTTGGGAAAGGGGATGCCATACTTCTCCATCAAATTTCGGGCAAAAACCTTACTTGATTCTACCTGGGTGGCTGCTTTTGTGGGACCGAAAACAGGAATACCCAGGTTATCAAAGTAGTTCACTATGCCCGAAGCTAGCGGAGCCTCGGGACCAACCACGACAAGGTCAATGCCTTTCTCTTTAGCCGCCTTGCCCAGCCCTTCCATATTTGTGGGGCGCAAATTCAGATTTTCCGCGATAGCCGCTGTGCCGGCATTCCCCGGAGCAGCGAAAACTTTTTCCACCCTGGGACTCTGGACAATCTTCCATACCAAGGTATGTTCCCTACCTCCACCACCAATTACTAGTATCTTCAGAATTCACCTTCGCGTGTGAGTCTTAAGGGTATAGCCAGAATATATTCTCTGGTTTCTGAATTTTTCAACGCCAGTTTATTTGAAAAATAGCACTGGGAATGATTATGAAGGTTGCCACTAGGAACAGCCGATCTTGGCCTCGGGGAATGCCTACTGCTTCTTTTTCTTCTTATGCTTCCCCCTATTCTTCTTCACTCCTTTTAATTTCACTCTGTTTGACATGGCATTATAAAATCTCCTTGAATTTCTCGGCCTGCACGGGGTCGAGATTTTGAATTAGTCTCAGCAACTCTACGACATGCTCCTTTTCTTCTTCAATAATGTGCTCCAGCGCAGTCACAGCCCCCTCATTCTCCAGGTTTAATATATGGTCTTCGTACTGGTTAATGGCTTGCAACTCGCCAATCAAATCCTCACGGAGCATCTCTAAATCGTCTAGGATAGCTAGCTGTTCGTCGCTCATTTCTTCAAAAGAATAACTCATCTTTTCCCCTCCTTCGATACTTATTCCCATTCTATAGTTGCCGGCGGCTTACTGGTGACATCATAAACTACCCTGTTGACATTGGGAATTTCATTAACCAGGCGGTCAGATATTCTGGCAAGAAGGTCGTGGGGAAGACGGGCCCAATCAGCAGTCATCGCATCTTCACTAGTTATTGCTCTGACCGCTACCAAGTAGCCATAGGTTCTGTAGTCGCCCATGACGCCAACGCTCCTGACATCAGTAAGTACAGCAAAGCTTTGCCATAGCTGGCGATAAAGTTTGGCTTTTTTGATTTCATTCATCAAAATCCAATCAGCAGCCCGGAGTATCTCCAGCTTTTCCCTGGTCACCTCACCGATAATGCGAATGGCTAATCCCGGTCCGGGAAATGGTTGCCGCCATATCATATCCTCAGGCAGACCTAGAGCTAACCCCACTTGTCGAACTTCATCCTTAAACAAATATCTCAGCGGCTCGATAAGAGTGAAACTCATTTTAGCCGGTAATCCGCCGACATTATGATGGCTCTTTATTTTAGCCGCAGCTTTGGTTTCCGTGGAGGTACTTTCAATGACATCGGGGTAAAGAGTGCCCTGGGCCAGAAAATCAATCTTGCCTAATTTGGCAGCTTCTTCCTCAAAAACCTGGATAAACTCGTTTCCTATTAAATGTCGCTTCTTTTCCGGATCGCTAACCCCTTTAAGTCGTTCTAAGAATCTATCGGTAGCGTCTATGTAAACTACATCCATTTTAAGGTTACGCTTGAAGGTACTAAGCACCCTTTCCGGTTCATCACGACGCAATAAGCCATTATTGATAAAGATGCAAGTTAACTTATTGCCAATAGCACGGTCAATAAGGGTAGCAGTTACTGCCGAATCAACGCCTCCAGAAAGAGCACAGACCACTCTTCCACCACCCACTTGCTCTTTAATCTTATCTACGCTCTCAGCTATGAAATTAGCTGGTGTCCAGTTGCCCTGGCAGCCGCATATTCGAAGTACAAAATTCTGAAATATGCTTTTCCCTTGAGCTGTGTGAACCACTTCAGGGTGAAACTGCAGTCCATAAATGCCGCTATCGTTACCGATAACGGCGAACGGCGAATTTTCAGTGTAAGCCAAAGCCT
>SOHS01000052.1 GCA_004377135.1 Dehalococcoidia bacterium
ATTAAGCCTCCTATCGCTCCTTCCCAAGTTTTAGCTTCGCTTATGGTAGGAGCCAGCTTATGTTTACCCATTGCCCTCCCAATAAAAAAAGCACCTGTATCGTTGGCAAATGTAGTCAGTATGGCCAAGTAAACCCAATTTCGGCCGTCCTCTAAACCGCGCAAGCTCAGCCAGTAGCTGAGCATCCAACCCACATAGAGAGCACCGGCAATTATCCATGCCCAGTTACGGAATGCATTTTCTCTTGATGGGCGGCATAACAGATAAATCAAGGAAATCAACATAGTGGTGGTGATAACTATGGGTAAAACATCAAGACTCCTGTAATGAGGGCTTAAGACGAGCGCCAGCGAGCATAATAAGCCCAAATAAAGCAGGGGCTCCCGCCTGTCAAAATTAGCCATGTGGTAGAACTCGTAGGTGCCGGCTAACGCTGCCGCGGCTATCAGAAGACTGAACCAGGGCCAAGGGTCACCAAACCAGATGGCAAGAATGACGAGGGGCACGCCCACAGCGCCAGTAATAACTCGATGCTTGAGCATAGCTCTATTTTAACAGTTTTTAAGTGGCTATAGGCTTGCCAGTACCTGGTCTCATAAATGTGTTAATCAAACCAGCGTCATGACTGATATCTTACCCTGAGCGGTAGCGAAGGGTTCATGCCAGAATGACAAATAGCTAAGGGCTAAAAGATGGCAATCCAATGCTAGCAACCATCTCTAATAGGTAATGCGGGCTTTTTACTGGAAACTGAGGCGGCGAATTATATTTCCTGTATTTCATTTTCCTTGTTCTGTCCTAATTCACTTACCTTGTCTACGCAAACCTCTGTAAGCTGGTCGACTTTCTTAGCATTGCTTGTGAGTTCATCTTGCGATATTTCTTTATTTTTCTCCAGCTCTCTTAGTTTCTCAATGCCATCTCTCCTTATATTGCGTATGGCAATCCGACGCTCCTCCACTTTCCTGGATACCAGCTTGACCAACTCCTTGCGCCGCTCCTCATTAAGAGGCGGGATGACCACCCGGATTATATTACCATCATTCGCAGGGTTGAGGCCGATGTTGGCTGTGAGGATGGCTTTTTCAATGTCACGTAACGATGTGCGATCCCAGGGTTGTATAATGATTAAATTAGCCTCAGGTATAGAGATTGTAGCAAGTTGGTAGAGTGGGATAGATGTGCCCTGATAGTCAACCATGATGTTGTCAAGCAAAGCTGGAGTAGCACGTCCGGCACGGATGGTAGCTAATTCTCTAGCTAAGCCATCTATGGCCTTCTGCATTCTGGAGTTCAGTTCAGCGAATAATTCATCCAACATGGCTTAGTGATCGCCACCAAGCTCGAATCTAGCGAATCTGCGTACTTTTATGTTTTCCCCTACTTTAGTAATCGTTTCACTAATAACTTCTTGTACCGTCTTGTCAGGTTCTTTAATAAAGAGCTGGCTAAGAAGGCAAGCTGCTTGGGGGTCTGTTTCTGCCTCTGGTGGCATCTCTTCGCTAGTGAGAAATTGGGGGGAAGTAGCAGCTATCTGCATAGCTAAGTCGTGAGCAAGTTCTTTAAATTCATCGGTGCGAGCCACAAAATCGGTTTCGCAATTTAACTCCACTAATGCTCCTATGCGCTTGGTATGATGAATATAAGCTTCGATTACGCCTTCGGTTGTGACTACATCCTTCTTCTTTTCGGCCATAGCTGCCCCACGCTCTTTCAAGAATTCGATTGCCTTTTCTATATCACCCTCTACCTCTAGCAGAGCCTTATTACAGTCACCTATGCCCGCATTAGTTCTGCTTCTTAACTCTTTTACTACTTCAACTGGTATTTTCATGTAGATGCAATTTCTCCTCCCGGCCCCTTTGGTTCCTCTGGTTCACTTGGTTCCCCCGGTTCAAAGGTATAAGAACCTAGAATTTCAATGGCTTCCTCGTGCGCTTCTTTAGCAGCTAATTTGGTGACTCCCACCTCTCCAGAAAATGCTTCAGCTTTACCTTCAATTACGGCATCAGCCATTTTGCTACAAATTAACTTAATTGCCTTAACAGCGTCATCATTAGCGGGAATGGGATAATCGATGCCATCAGGATTACAATTAGTATCTACAATGGCAATCACGGGTATGCCCAATTTTTTAGCTTCATTAAAGGCAATCTTATCTTTAATAGGGTCGGTGATGAAGAGGGCTGTAGGAAGGGTAGTCATTTCCTTGAATCCCCCCATTTGAGTATTTAGATGGAATATTTCCTTTTCTATCTTCACCCGTTCTTTCTTAGGCAAAGAATCAAGTTCACCTTTATCTCTTCTATTCTCTAAACGAACTAAGTGGTCGATCCGAGCTTGTATGACGGTGAAGTTAGTTAACATACCACCTAGCCATCTTTGATTAACATAGCTCATACCGCACCTCACAGCCTCTTCATCTACGGTCTGTTGAGCTTGTTTTTTAGTGCCGACAAAAAGAATGCTTTGCCCCCGAGCTGCTAAATCTTGGACAAAGGCACAGGCCTTTCCTAACATAGTAACTGTCTGCTCCAAATCGATGATGTGGATACCATTGCGCTGTGTAAAAACATATTTTTTCGCCTTGGGATGCCAGTAGCTGGTATGATGACCAAAGTGAGCACCTGACTCCAGCAATTGTTTTAGTAAAGCATTATCTATCATGATTACAATTCCAAATGATGTTAATTAGTAAAACAGTATAATGTAGCATGACTGGTTTAGATAATGCAACAAGAGATTGCCTCCAATTGTCTCTTAGTTGACAGAGAACTTCCCCTTATCTATACTATTGAGCCGAAATTGTAGCTAGAAGTTGCCCGAGTAGCTCAATGGTAGAGCAACCGACTTGTAATCGGTAGGTTAGTGGGTTCGAATCCCCTCTCGGGCTGGGT
>SOHS01000090.1 GCA_004377135.1 Dehalococcoidia bacterium
TTCTAACGGCAGCCCACATATCAGGATTCGTCATTGTGTGGTAGGAGGAAGATAATTGGAACATCTTATGGAGGTTCTCCGCTCTGCTCGGAGGGAGGCTGAGCAAGCTGAAATTTTCTCGGTTTCTTCTCGGGTAATACCGATACAGTTTGAAGCCAATGAACTAAAACAGGTTCAGACCAAGGAGAGCAGCAGTACTGCCTTGCGAATTTTCAGGGAGGGTAGAATTGGCTTTGCTACTGCTAGCGGAGGGGGAGACGTGGAAGCTTTGGTTGATATGGCTGTGGAAACCTCTCAATTTGGCAGTGCGGCCAATTTTCAATTTCCGTCTCGCCAGGACTATTCGGAAGTGCGCACCTTCGCCCCTGAAGTAGAAGAAATAGCTATGGAGAGGATGGTCGAGATCGGGAAGGAGCTTATAGCCAAGATCAGGGGGCATACTCCTGATATCCTTTGCGATGTTCAAGTAACCAAGGGAACAAGCTCTGTCTCCTTAATTAATTCTCAAGGCGGTGAGGGAAGGTATAACAGCAGCTTTTTTAGCCTTAGCCTGGAAGGCATTCTTGTTCGGGATACAGATATGCTTTTTGTGGGTGATAGCGAAAGCTCATGTCGTTTTTCTGACAATATTGATGACCTGGCTGATAGAGTGATATGGCAACTGGAAATGGCTAAGAAAAAAGCTGCCGTGTCCACCAAGCTGCTGCCAGTAATTTTTACGCCTCTTGGAGTAGCCAGTGCTTTACTGAGTCCTCTAGTGCTGGCGTTTAACGGCAAATCAGTCCTCGAGGGAGCTTCGCCTTTAAAAGATAAACTAGGGGAGCAAGTTTTTGACAAAAAGCTGAGCTTGTGGGATGATGCTACCATAGCTTACGGCGTGGGGAGTTATCCTTTTGATGACGAGGGGGTGTCCGGCCAGCGTCTACCGCTTGTTACAAATGGTGTAGTGACGAATTTCCTTTATGATTTACAAACAGCAGCTTTAGCCGGTACTCAGAGCACCGGTAACGGCCAGCGAGCGGGTGGTGGTTTTCCCAGCCCAGCTATAAGTTCTCTTATTTTAAGCGGAGGAGATGTTTCTTTCCAGGCGATGGTGGAAGATATGAAGGAAGGGTTAATTGTGGAGCAGCTTATGGGTGCTGACCAGGGTAATCTTCTGGGTGGTGACTTCGGCGGCAATGTTTTGCTGGGATACAAGGTAGAGAATGGTGAGATAATGGGAAGAGTGAAGGATACTATGATTGCCGGTAACGTATATCAAGTGCTAAAAGAGTTTCTGGGCATAGGTCAGGAAGCAAGATGGGTTGGCGGGATTGTGCAGACTCCTCCTTTATATTGCTCTCGTGTATCAGTGGCGGCAAAGGGAAAATAAGATATATATGAAAGACGTAATAAAGCTTTATAAACAGCCACGCCCTAAGAGTTGTGTCATGCTTGCCTCCTGGCCTGGCATTGGCGACGTTTCCTTAACCGCAGCGAAGTATCTTGTGGAGAAGCTAAATGCTGTAGAAATAGGGGAAATCGAACCTGTGAACTTCTTTGAACCGATGGGTGTCACAGTCAGGGACAACGTGGTTGACAGTCCTCGTTTTCCTGAGAACAAGTTTTATTATTGGCAGTCTGCCAAGGCGAAGCAAAGCCTGGTGATTTTTGTCGGGGAGGAGCAGCCTAGTTTAAAAGGATATGAGCTAGTTAACTGTGTTTTGGACGTAGCGCAAAGGCTTAAGGTGGCGAGGGTATATAGTTGTGCTGCTGCGGTGACGCGCATCCACCATAGTGAAGAAGTGAAGGTTTGGGGAGCAGCGACCACTGCTAAATTAGTTGGCGAGTTAAGCAAACATAATGTGATTCTTAGGGATAACCTTCGCATCGCTGGATTGAATGGATTAATATTGGGAATGGCCAAGGAAAGAGGGATGGAAGGCATTTGCTTGCTGGGAGAGGTGCCAGCGTATGCCACGCAAATAGCAAATCCCAGAGCTTCCCTGGCTGTGCTTGGTATCCTAACTGAAATGTTAGGAATTACACTTGACTTGACTGAGCTTGGCCAGCTGGCTGAGCAAGTAGATGAGGAAATGGATAGAATAGCGAAGAGAGTTACTGCTGAATATATTGACCAATTCACCGAGCCTATTTGGGAGCAGGATGAGGATGAAGAGGAAGAGTAATTAGGTTGAACAGTGCTGGTCTAGCAGTGATCCAAATTGACCGACAAAGGTAGATGTGCTACCATCGAATTAGATGTCAGCTTTAGCTCAACTGTGTGAGGAAATTATAGCTTGCCAAGATTGTGAGCTAGCTAAGTATCGCACTAAGGTGGTGCCTGGTGAAGGGGCTGAGGATGCGGACTTACTTTTTATAGGTGAGGCTCCAGGGTGGCACGAAGACCAGCAAGGGCGTCCTTTCGTCGGGCCAGCAGGGCAATTTCTGGACCAACTGTTAGCCTCAATTGGCTTACGCCGGGAGGAAGTTTATATTGCTAATGTAATTAAGTGTCGTCCTCCCCAAAACCGTGACCCGCTGCCAGAAGAGATACAAAGTTGCCGCAAATGGCTGGACCGTCAAATAGAGATAATTCAACCCCAAATGATTATTACTTTGGGACGTTACTCTCTAGCTCGGTATTTTCCCAATCAGAGCATAGGCAAGATTCATGGAAAGCCACGAAAGTCGGAGGATGTCATTTATTACCCTATGTATCATCCTGCGGCGGCTCTCCATCAAGGCTCTCTGCGAAAGACCATCGAAACGGATATGCTCAAGATTCCGCAGATACTAGCTCAGGGTACAGAACTGCCTCAAGATGAAGTTGAATCTCAACAATTAAACTTGTTTTAGAACCATGTCCTGAATGAAAGGAAAGGAAAAACCATGCCAAAACATAA
>SOHS01000143.1 GCA_004377135.1 Dehalococcoidia bacterium
AGCTGGAGACCCTTCTTGGCGATTTCAAATGCCGATAGCCTGTCAATCCTTTCCCCCTCAAATTCTATGCTGCCTTCAAAGGTTACATCTGACTTCCTGGTGCCCCTGAGGACTTCCCTGTCCCAGTTTATCAAACCAGCGATAGCGCGGAGGAGAGTGGTCTTGCCGGCACCATTGGGACCGACGAGCCCGACCAGTTCCCCCTTTTCCACCGTCAGGCTGGCTTCATCCAGGATGGTGGCTGTATCATAGCGGACAATTACATTCTTTACCTCAAGCAACGAGCACCTCCTTGCCGGTATAAGCTTCAATCACGGTGGGCATTTTGACTATTTCTTCTGGGGTACCCTGGGCGATGATTTCTCCGTAATTGATGACAATCACCCGGTCAACTATTTTCATGAGCTCACTTAGCTTGTGTTCAATTATCAGCATAGCCGGTCCTTCGCTATGAAGCCTGCCGAACCGACCTCCCTTGTGCAATCTTTTCATGGATTTAGCGACAAGCTCTGTTTCGGCAGGATTAAGTCCCCCGAAGGGCTCATCGAGGATAAGGAGTTCGGGCTCGGTAGCAATGGCCCTGGCTACCTCCAGTCGTTTCAAGTCCCCGTGAGACAAGGTGGAGGCTGGCTCACGAGCCCGGTCGGCAATGCCCACGAACTCCAGCGCGTCCCGTGCTTTCACCACGGTGGTCTTGGTCCATTCACCTCCCTTGGTTATCCGCGGGCAGAGGCAACCGACCATGACATTGGCGATAACAGGGAGGCGGCGGAATGGCTTAACTACCTGGAAAGTCCCTACGAGCCCTCTCTGGACAACTTTCCAGGGACGCCATCCGGTTATGTCCTCGCCCTTAAACCGGACTTTTCCGGACTCGGGCTTAAATATACCGATTACGCACCGTACCAGGGTGGTCTTCCCGGAACCATTGGGCCCAATCAGGCCCACGATTTCGTCCCTGCCTATCTGGAAGCTAACATTGTTGACGGCAACCAGTCCGCCAAAACGCTTGGTCAAGTTTTCTACTTCAAAAAACGGCGCCATTCTATAGCTCCTCCTCTCTCAGTTCGCGGCGTGATACCTTGCCGATGTCCGTCTTGGGCACCTCGCCCCTGAACTCGATTATCTTGGGTACCATATAGCCAGCCATCTTTCCAGCGCAATATTTCTTAATGTCTTCTTCCGACACTCTCCCTCTAGCTTCCGACTCTAGGACGACGATGGCTTTAACTCTCTCGCCAACCTCGGGGTCGGGGACACCGATGACACCGGCTTCCCTGACTTGAGGATGAGAAGTCAGCACTTCCTCTACCTCTCTGGCAAATACTTGCAGCCCCTTGTATTTAATCATATCTTTCTTCCTATCGTAGAAGTAGAAATAGCCTTCTTCATCCATTTTTGCCAGGTCGCCGGTACGCAGCCATTTTTCACCGTCGATTTCCACAAACGTTTCCTTGGTTGCTTCCGGCTTCTGCCAGTATCCGGGGATTACATTTGGCCCTTTGAATACCATTTCGCCTGTTTCCCCAACGGGAAGGAACTTGGTGCCTTCCGGGTCAACTATAGCCGCCACGCAACCAGGCATAGGTACACCGAAGGACCCGATTTTCGGCCTGCCGTAGGGATTGACCATGCCGACCGAGGTCGTCTCGGTCATTCCCCAGCCCTCGTGGATTGGAGCACCGGTCCGCTTTTCCCAGCCCCGGGCAGTGTCCTCAAGAAGGGCGTCGGCACCGGAGATGAGGATTTTTACCTTTTTCCAATTTACTCTGTTAGTCTTTTCATATTCCCTGAGATATTCATACAGGGCGGGAACGCTGTAGAAAATAGTTCCTTTGTAATTTTCTAGCGCACTCAAAATGTCATCAGGGTCAGGAGTGGTGATTAGCACCGAAGTGTAGCCCTGGGTCAATCCTCCCATCATGACCACTGCTTGCCCATAGATGTGGTAGAAAGGCAAATAGGCTATTACGACTTCTTTCCCCTCCTCGACGACACTACCCCAGAAGTCGTCAGCGAGCTCTCGAGCGGCGGCGAAATTGTAATGAGTTACCACAGCACCTTTGGGACTCCCGGTTGTCCCGCCAGTGTAGGGTAGAGTTACTATGTCCTCTCTGACATTGAACTTGATTTCAGGTGGATTCGGGGGATATTTTTTAATCAAATCCTGGAATCTATAGACTCCCTCTCTTTCAAACAGTTCAACCGGCGGGGCAGCCATTTTCTGATATACAGCCCGGAGCACACTGCTGCCCAGAAACTTTTTCATCCCCGGCAGATATTCGCCGATGCCGGTCAGGATGACAGCATCCAGCTTGACTCCGCTTTTTTCCACGTTATCATAAAGAATATCCAGGCAAACAATCATTTTCGCTCCGCTGTCTTCAAGCTGGTACTTGATTTCGGAGCTGACATAAACAGGACTGATTGCCGTTAAGGTAGCTCCGGCTTTCAGGGCTCCGTAATAAGCTATGATGAACTGAGGCGAATTAAGCAGCAGGAGGGCAATCGTGTCTCCTTTCTTGACCCCCAAATCATGCAGTGCCGTAGCAAACCTGTCAACCTGGTCTCTGATCTCCTTGTAGCTCATTTTTCTACCATAGAATACTACAGCGGTCTTGTCCTTCCATTTTTCGGTAGTCTCATTAAAGGTATCCACCACGGACCTTTCTTCGACTGTAATATCCGGCGACACTCCCTCCAGATACCATTTTGTCCACGGCCTTGCTTCATACTTGGCTTTGTTTTCATCCTGTGCCATTTCTTACCTCCATTTTATTACGGACAGCGTTAATAGTTTAGCAGAAGGCATAGTTGTTCGGTGCCTCTAAAATTCAACTCATGTTACCCATATTTTCTCAAGGTGTCAAGC
>SOHS01000137.1 GCA_004377135.1 Dehalococcoidia bacterium
GGTCTTTAGTGAGACTGCTCGTTGTAGGTGAACCAAGGTCAGGCAAGACCAGTTGAAGAGATATTTTTGTGGGGTATTATGCCCAGTTTCTCTAGTAGTTTACCTTGTCCTTCCCTTTTAAGCCCAGGATCTCTCTTGCTTCGTCGGGTGTAGCTATTTCCCGTTCAAGCTCCCGGGCGATTCTGACTACCTTCTCTACCAGTTCGGCATTGCTCTTGGCCAATACTCCCTTACGGACATAAATATTGTCCTCCAAGCCCACGCGGACATGCCCACCCATCATTATGGATAGTGTCGCCAGGTGAAACTCGGCGGGATAGCCGGCGCCAATTACCGACCACTTGTAGTTTTCCGGCCCGAACAGTCGGTCACTAGTCTGCTTCATATACATGATATTCTCTAGATCAGCGCCGATCGCTCCCAAAATTCCAGTTACGAATTGCACCCAGATGGGAAACTTCACCAGCTTTTTCCTAATGCAATACTGTATGTTGTAGAGATGCCCAACATCATAGGCTTCGTGTTCGGGTCTGGTGTTATTCTCAATCATGGTCTTGCAGAAGTGCTCGATATCACCAAAGGTATTGCGGAAGATGAAATCTATGGTTCCGGCGGCAAAATCCTTCTCCCAGGGATACTTGTAGTCCGAGTCTTTATATCGCTCCGTAATGGGGTGAATTGAGAAGTTGATCGAGCCCATGTTAAATGTAGCCAGCTCCGGTTTGAGAGCCGGGACAACCCTTATCCTTTCCGCCGCTGTCATTTCCATGGTGCCGCCGGTGGTTACGCAGACGATAACATTACTTCTTGACTTAATGAGGGTGGCAATCTCTCGGTACACAGCTGGGTCAGTAGTCGGTTTGCCGGTCTGAGGGTCTCTACCATGGACATGCACCGAAGCCGCGCCCGCATCGGCACACCTTACCGCCTCATCGCAGATTTGCTGGGGTGTCAATGGCAGATAAGGAGTCTGCGTCGGTAGGGTAATATTACCGGTCAAAGCTGCGGTTATAATGAGTTTTTCCATTTTGTGCATTTCTCCTTACATTGTTGATTATTAATATCATATGTTCTGTCTCAAGTTTGTTGTTTTCGGGAGTAATCAATAAGGTGTTTCGTAAGCCTTGCTCTAGTGCGCTTTATGCTTTCCGGTGTCCATTTGTCATAAAAACCTTTTCCAGACTTAAACCCAAGCTCACCTTTGCTTACCTTGTCCTTTAAGAGTGATGCGGGGTTGGGAGAAGCCTCTAAATCCTGCAAAACCGTATTGTGAATGGCCAGAGCCAAATCTAACCCCACCATATCGGCATTCTCAATTGGCCCCAGAACCGCAATCCGGATACCAAAACTTTGCTTGATAGCATCATCAACAGTAGCTGCATCAGCAATGCCTTTTTCTACAATTGAGATAGCCTCCCGCCACAGGGCGTGCTGGAGACGGTTAGCAACAAATCCTGGGACATCCTTCAAGCATTTGATGGGATATTTCCCCGCCTTTTTCATGAATTGATAGGTTATTTCCATTATCTCATTAGAAGTATCTTTTCCCTTTACCACTTCAACTAGAGGGATAAGATATGGTGGAAACCAGAAGTGTGTTCCAATGATTCTGTCCCTGTTCTTGGCTTTAGATGCTATCGCCGTTATACTGATTACCGACGTATTTGTGGCCAGAATAACATCCCTAGGGCACATCTGGTCTAATTCCTTAAATAAGTCTTGTTTTACCTTTAGGTCTTCAGCCACTGATTCGATAATAATCGGTGCCTTTGCCACTGCTTCATCTATGTTTCTGGTTGTTCTTATCCTGCTTATAATTTTCTCTGTTTCATCTTCTACGCTAGCTTGTCCTTCCAGTAAAGCGGGGAGATTTGCCCTGATGTTTTCAATGGCTTTGTCTAGTGTTTGCTGAGTCCGGGAGTATAAAGATACCTGATAACCTGCCTTGGCAAAATGCAGTGCCAGTCCATACCCTACCATGCCCGCTCCCAGCAAAGCGACGTGATTAATTTCTTCGGCTTTCATAAGCTACCCCCTCTCCTACTCAGGCAAGGATTGTAATAATTGCTCGGTACAGAGAAGATTACTAATAGTTAATAACTACCAGCATACTCGCTGGCTTATTGGTCTTGTTGAGTATCGATCTACCTTCGTTGGGAGCGATGTAGACTGAATCCCATGGGCCGAGGGTTACCTCTTCCTTATCGGTCTTGACCGTGATTTCTCCGTTCAGGACAAAATAGTATTTCTCCGCTGGCGTAGTGCCGAATTCAGCCCCACCGCCGGGAAGGAAATGGGACATGCCTACCCAGAACTTCTCAGCTCCGGTCTCTTCTTTGCCGCTTAACCTGAGCGCAACCATCTTGAAATGACCAGGAGCCTCATAGGGCTTGACCTGAGCTAAACTAATCTTCTTCATATATCCTCCATATTTAGTTTTGAATTATCGGGGTAAACAAATAGCTATATACTTCATCTTTCCGGGAGGCAGCCACCATAGGAATAGGTCCTATCGGGCACGTCATTCAGGTCGTCTTCGTCGATTTCGGCAACGCAGTGAGCCATGGAGCCATCGCCCATGTACCAGCGTAGAGGAAAGCAGTTGAACCTGAAGCGCTTACCGGAAACCTTATCCAGGTCTCCACCAAGGTTTTCGACCCCGACTATGCCATGACCCAGCATCAGCTTATGGCAGGGCTCCCAGGTACCCCAGTTGCCGAGGGCTTCCAGATCGCCAAACTTCTTGTCATAAGCTTCTTTACCGTGCACCTTGATGTAGGTAAACTTATCAAATTCGGCGTATGCTTCTTCACCGAACTGCTGAATGTATTCTTCAG
>SOHS01000016.1 GCA_004377135.1 Dehalococcoidia bacterium
TCATCGGTGATAAAGTTGTCCAATCAACACTAAGTAGAGAGCAGAGTCTAACATTAACTTAGTGACTAAAAAGGAGGCTAAAGATGAACACGTTTGCGGGAAAAGTAGCACTGGTAACCGGCGGCAGTTCCGGCATCGGCCGCGCCACGGCAATCAAATTTGGAGAACGGGCGGCTAAGGTAGTGGTGGCAGCCCGCAGGGAAAAAGAGGGAAAGGAAACAGTGGAGATGATAAAAAAGGCCGGCGGTGAAGCAATGTTTGTCCAAACCGATGTGCGGATTGCCTCGCAGGTTGAAAATATGGTGCAACAAACCGTAAAAAAATATGGCCACCTGGATATCGCCTTTAACAATGCCGGGGTAGGAGGCATAATGGCCCGGCTGATACGGACGACCGAGGATACCTTTGACGAAGTGGTGGACACCAACTTCAAGGGCGTCTGGTTGTCCATGAAATACGAGATACCGGTGATGCTGGAACAAGGTGGCGGAGTCATTATAAACAATTCCTCCACCGCCGGCGTATCCACCGCGGAAAGATTGTCCGTCTACAGCGGAAGCAAACATGCCGTCGTGGCTATTTCCAACGCAGCATCGACCGAGTATGGCAGGGACAACATCCGGGTAGTCGCCATCTGCCCTGGGTGGATCAAAACCCGCATGACTGAAGAACTGCGTGCCCGAAAAGACGCCGATGCCTTCCAGTCCAGCATACCTCTGAAGAGATGGGGCGAACCTGAAGAAGTGGCGGAAATGGTAATCTGGCTGGCTTCGGACGCTGCTTCCTTCGTTACCGGCGGCGCCTTCATCATCAGCGGAGGGATGAACGTCTAGCGCCCTGCCAAAACTATTCTGTTAGCCCTAAGATTTTGGCGGCGTTGCCGCCCATTATTCCTTCGATTTCCTCGTCTTTAAACTCGATCCCTTGCTCCTTCACCGAGTCGGGAATTTCGGTAAAGGCTTTGACCCACCTCTCCTGATTGACTAGCAACTTCAGAAAGGGGTAATCACTGCCGAATAGCACCCTCTGCCATGAGACCGAGTCTAACAATGTCCGTAGAGCTCTGTAAAATTCCAGAGGGCGGAAAAGCCGTGACTGCCAGACAGATACATCGAGGTAAACATTTGTCGCGCTGTTACAGATTGCCACTGCTTCCGAGTACCAGCATCCACCGGTGTGCGCCAAGATGATGGGCAGGTCAGGAAAGTCCATGGCTACCTCCTGTGCATAAATGGGCTGGCAATATTTAAAATGAAGTGGTTTAAGCACCTCCCCTGTGTGGAGCAGAACAGGGACTCCATATTCCAATGCCTTTTCATAAATGGGATAACATGCCTTATCGTTGGGATAGAAACCGGCAGCCGTATGGAATTTAATCCCCTTCATACCCCATTCCCTGAGAAATCTTCCAACCAATTCGGCAGCCTTATTCCTTCTGGGGTCTATGCCGGCAAAAGCAATCAATCGTTGGGGATGTTTCTCTACCGCGTCAGCATAAACCTTGCTTATCTCCTCTATACTCAGCTTGAGGTCACCAAGATGGCGAGCCAGTCCCCAATCAATCGCCAGCAGCACACTTTTATCGATCCCGGCATCATCCATATCCTTGACTATCATGTCACCGGAAATATCCCAGAACTCCGGCAATCGTCTTTGTATCTTTTCCAATGGCCTATTAACCCTCAGCGCACTAACCTCTGCCCAGCCATCCCAAAAAGGCTTGGCAACACCATCATAATCACAAAGGTGAGTATGAATATCGATTATCATATCGTCCTCCTCAAGGCGTGTTGTGTCTTCCTGATTATATCATCACCCGTTCGGCAACCTTAATCGGAAAGACTCCGTCACTCCGTTGCCTTAACTGCCCTTCCCGCCGGTTTTTCGGTATTCGTCCAGGGCTTTCATCATAGCCAGGTAATCCTGCTGTCCTGAGCCTTTCTTTCCCCCGAGCCAGTGCTCCAGCGCCTCGATAATGATTTCTCGAATTGGCTTACCCTGCTCGACAGAGGCAAGTTTTACCGCCTTGAGAAGCTCTTTACTTCCCAAATCTACAGTTATTCTCGTGCCTTTAGCCATGCTCACCTCCTCTATCCAATTTTATAACATAAAATCACAAAAGCATATGACTTTCTTGATATAGTTGATTTCGGAATATAACAAGAGATATACTCATCGTGCCGAATTGAAGAAGTCAGGGATGTGGGGTAGCGAATTGTTGGCTGATATATATGCGAGTATTGCTCCTGAGTACGCCCCACCCTCTGGAGGAGAGCCCACTCCCTCCACTCTCTTTAAGTTATTTAGCCAGTGTCCTTATTAGAGAGGGTATTGAGGTCAAAATTCTTGATTTCCTGGTGACCCACTACCATCCCAAGAAACTGAGGCGAGAACTGGAAGAGTACCGCCCCCAGCTTGTCGGAGCTACCTGCGTTACTCTGAACTATCCCATTGCCAGGAGGATGCTCAAGGTATGCAAAACTTTCGACCCGCATATCTTCACTGTTATCGGTGGCCCTCACGTTACCTTCGCCCTGGAAGAGACACTGCTCCGGTCGCCATGGATTGATGCCATAGTCATCGGTGAGGGAGAGAGAACACTCGTCGAATTGGCCAGGGCCGTGGAAGAAGGCAAAGACATCCGCCATGTGCCCGGGATTGCCTTTACAGATGGAGGCATGGTGGTGAAGACACCTCCCAAAGGCCGCATTGAGGACCTCGACCAGTTACCCTTACCAGCTCGCGAGTTGTTGCCCATGGCGAGGTACCGAGCCCTGGGCACTCCATGCACGGTGATAACCAGCCGTGGCTGCCCTTATAGCTGTATCTTTTG
>SOHS01000174.1 GCA_004377135.1 Dehalococcoidia bacterium
CACTAAAGAAGATTAGCCAAGGTCATCAAGCTTCGTTTTCAGATTTTTTTGCCTTAAGGATACTGTTAAATCTCCTCGAGTCCTTTCTATAATAGCCCGTATAGTGTCGGTGGTTCGCCTCAAGCCATGAGCAAGCAATTCCGGGAAGTCCATGGTTATCAATATTCCGTAGATTTCATCCATTATAGTCAGTAATTTCTCGCAGCGTGAGAAGTCGTTTCGCCTTAGACTATCTAATATATACCTCCGTAGCTCTCCTACGGATTCGCCCAAGCCATCAAGGTAGGCAGCATTGCTTACGCCCAGTGCTCTTGGCTTCGGCAAGTCTTCCCCGGCAATCAAAGCTGAGGTTATACACCCCTCAGCGAACTCCTTTTGAGCGTCGTGGATGAAACCTGAGTGAAGTAGCTTTCCGTGTCCGGCTAGGTCGTGGTTTAGTTCTCGAACTAATTCATAAGCTGAGTCAAGGAGTTGCTTTGCCCTATCGTGCTCCTGGCGATGCACGGCACGTATGGCATCAGCGCTATAGCGGATGACCTGACGGCAACTACGCAAGGCTTTCTCTCGAGCCTCATCCTCAGCCGCAAAGTAGCGGCGAAGCTTCGCAGCGATAATCTCTAAATCTTCTACTGGTTTTGACATTTCTCTTTCGTCAAGTTCATTCTTTCGACCAATTTCCGCACAGCTCCCCTAATATCTTTCTCTCCTAAAACAGCACTAATCACAGCTACGGCATCAGCGCCAGCAGCTACCACTTCATCGACGTTATTCTGGTTTATACCGCCAATGGCTACTAGGGGAATAGACGCCATTCGCTTGAGTTCTTTGAGTATATCCACTCCCACTACAGTGGCCTCTTTTTTCGTTGTCGTGGGAAATATAGAACCTACAGCAATATAATCCGCTCCTTCAGTTTGGGCTTTTGTTGCTTGCGATAGCGTTGTGACGGAGCAGCCAACTATTTTATCTATAAGCAACTCCTTGCGGACTACAGGCAAGGGCAGGTCTTCTTGCCCGATGTGAAGCCCGTCAGCGTCAACAGCCATAGCCAGGTCGAGGTAATCATTTATTATAAATAGAATACCGGCTTGGCTACAGAGCTCCCTGAGTTTTTGCGCTACAAGTAGCAGTTCTCCCTTTTTGCTTTGCTTATCTCGAAGTTGAATTACCCTAGCACCACCCTCAATAATTTGCCTGGTGATGTCCAGTTCATCCCTGCCCACCAGAAATTGTCTATCCAGAATGACGTAAAGCCCGGCTATGACTTCTATTTTGTCCCGGCGTGATATTCGGGAAATCAGATCTCGCTCCAAGGTATAAAGGTCAAATCTCGCCTGTTCAAAGCTGGCTGAATTCAGTACTGAACTTATCTCTGGCAATTTGGCTAGCTCTTCTACCACGCGAAGAGATTCTTCTACCCTTCTAGCATTGGCTGTAACTAAATCCAGCAAGTCCTGCAGTGAGGTCGTTTTCATATTTATTTCCATCTCTCTTGAAGAGAGATGTCCAACATCGTGTCCGGCATCTCTCTGGGATAAAAGCCCTACATTTAGTGATTTGGTCTCCCTGGCTAAATCATGACGTAGAGTCCTTAATCGTTGGCACATTTCAGCATCGTTGAGAAGAAAGCGAGCGACATCCTCCAGAACCCGCAAGCCTTCACTGGAGCGGTTTAGATTGGCATCAATCATACGCAGCGGTTGGTGAGGCACTTTTTAGGTCCTTCAGCGGCTCAGGCAACACACCTTCCCTGGCTGCTTGTATCTTTTCCTGAATCTGGGACGGTAGCTCTTGTCCCAAGTCTTGAAACTTCTTTTCCATCCAGCGACCGATATTCCGGGGGTCTTTGTAATAATCCTCACCTGTGTGTATTGTAGGCTCGCCGCTCTCTTTCCATACCGCCTTCAACAGTTTATGGTAGGCAAAGCCGGAAACGGCATGCGATAAGTGGGTACTGCCACAGGACGAGCATTTTGGAGCAAAAGGAGCAGAAATATCCCTTACTAAAGAGGACATTCTTCTGTGGCATTTCTGACAAATAAATTCATAAATGGGCACGTGACACCTTTCTATTCAACCACTATCAGATTTGTCTTCCCCTTGGCTAGAGAACTCTTTCTTTTTTTCTTCTATTTGGGTAACGGGCCATTCGCCCCGCTCCATTCTCTCAGTTATTTCCTCATATTCCGGAGAGGATTTCTCACCGCTACTCATTCTCTTATTCCACTCCGCTATGGCTCTGGGGTCATCGCGCATCATGCCCTGGGTCAGCTCGCGGTCGGAAAGTATATCTTCATAAACATCCCTGTATGTTTTTTGTAAGGAAAAAGTGGAGAATATCCGCTTGAGCTCGCTGTTGCCACAGCGAGGACAGGGTGGTGGGGGCACAGAGGAGCTCTGTCGATATGAACTAACAATTTGGTGACAGGAATCACACCAATACTCATAAATAGGCATTTTCCCTTAGCAAAGAAATTTTAGCACAACTCATTCCTTCGACCAAACCGTGTCGGAAAAATGTAACTCGACTTCCTTTTCCTGAAAACGTTATGAGACAGCTAGATTTGGCTAAGGATAGCCTGGCTCTTTGCCCAGAACAGCCACTGCGGCTACTTGAGGGGGGCCACCGAAGGTCTGTGATATGCCAAGCCTGGCATCCTTTAGTTGACGCTCAGGCGATTGAGCCTTGCCCTGGAGTTGTTTGTAAACTTCGTAAGTCATCCTGAGGCCGCTAGCACCTACCGGGTGCCCAAAGCATTTCAGCCCACCATCGCTATTTACAGGCAAGCCGCCGCCAAGCTCAAAGAAGCCAGAATCGAT
>SOHS01000063.1 GCA_004377135.1 Dehalococcoidia bacterium
GTAAAATGTCAAAAAAGACTTGGTTAATAGTGGCAATCTTGATTATCGCGATTGGTGCTATAGTTGGAATCGCTCTGAGTTGTGATTCCTCCAGTCCATCAGACGGCACATTGTCTATCATTACATGGAATGAAACATCCCTATCTGCGTTCGAAGGGACTCCAGTTGTGCTTAACTTCTGGTCTATTTCTTGTTATTGGTGCAGGGAACAACTGCCATACCTTGAGAATGTAGCCCAGGAGAGTGAAGGAGCGATAAAAGTTATAGCCGTTAATATAGTTGATAATGCTGCAAGTGTGCAAGACTTCTTCGACGACTATGAACCAACTATGATAATAGCACTGGATACGAATAGGGAAGCTTTCGCGGATTACTGCCTGGCCTACAACAACACACGAGGAGCTATTCCATTCACATTGCTCGTCGACAGTGAAGGTATAGTTCAGTACGCAAAAATTGGCGCATTTACCAGTGAGACGGAGCTGTGGGATACCCTGCACAGCGTTTTTGAACTATGATTCTGCGAACTTTCTAAAGACAAGGGCGGCATTAACTCCGCCGAAGCCAAAGGAGTTGGAAAGAGCTATATTTACCTGTGCCTTTCTGGCTATATTAGGGACATAATCCAGGTCACATTCAGGGTCCGGAGTATCATAATTTATGGTAGGCGGTATAATAGCATCCCTCATAGTAAGAACAGTGAAAATAGCTTCCACTGCACCTGCTGCCCCCAATAAATGACCGAACATAGATTTATTGGAGCTTATAGGCACCTTTTTGCTGTGTTCTCCTAGGGCTGCTTTTATAGCTTTAGTCTCTGATACATCATTGACACCGGTAGATGTTCCGTGGGCATTAATGTAGTCAACATCGCTAGGCGAGGTAGCGGCGTCACTCAAGGCCAGCTTAAGACACCGTGCTTGATTTTCCCAGTCAGGCTCGGTTATATGAAAGCTATCGATGTTGGAGCCGTAGCCAATAAGCTCGGCATATATTTTAGCCCCTCTTCGTACGGCGGACTCCATTTCCTCCAGGATAACAACCCCGGCACCTTCTCCGACTATGAAACCATTACGGTCTTTATCAAAGGGGCGGCTTGCCTTCTCGGGCTCATTATTCCTTCGGGACAGGGTTCTCATTTTGTCAAATCCAGCAATGGCAATGGGGAGAATGTAGGCATCGCTTCCTCCAGCAACCATGGCATCTGCTTCGTCATATTGAATAAGCCTGAAAGCATCACCAATACAATTGCTTCCGGTAGCACAGGCAGTAACCACACATTTGCTCGGTCCCCGGATGCCAAAAGCCATGGAGACCTCCCCTACCGCCATGTTGGTTATGAATCCTGGAATGAAGAAAGGGGAAACCTTCTCCGGCCCCTCATCACGAAGGGCGAAAAGGTTCTTTCCGAACATGTTCATGCCGCCAGCACATGAGCCCAGCACTACCCCTGCCCTACTGGCGTTGTTATCGCTTATAACTAGCCCAGCATCGTCTATTGCCATGCGAGCAGCCACTAGCGCATACTGTATGAAGGGGTCTGTCCTTCTAATTTTTTTCTTATCCAGGAAATCTTCAGGATGAAAATCCTTGAGCTCGGCAGCGATTTGCACGTTAAAACCAGAAGGGTCAAACTTGGTGATTCTGGCTACCCCTGATTTACCCTGGTATAGCTTTTGCCAGGATTCTTCAACACCCGTGGCTAAGGGAGTAACAGCGCCAAGTCCAGTGATTACTACTCTTCTTTTAAGTGCTCTGTTCACGCTTGTTCAACACTTGTTGTCCAGCCTAAAAAGCTTTTTAAGCTGATTTTCTAGCCCTGTCGCACCGTCACAAGCAATAAATGGAGGTATGAGTGCTTATTCCAGCAATGGCTACTTTCTAGATTTTTGATTCGATGTAGTTAATTGCGTCTTGAACAGTTTGTAAATTTTCCGCGTCCTCATCGGGGATTTCGATTTTGAAGGTGTCTTCCACCGCAGTAATCAATTCAATAAAGTCCAGGCTATCGGCGTTAAAATCATCGACAAATGATGCTGTGGGGACTATTTCTGATTCATCAACCTCCAACAGTTCCACTATTAAATTTTTTAACTGTTCAAAGGTTTCGTTCTCACTCATTTTCTCATTCCCTTTCTGGCGCTAATTCCTTAAGCTCTACTTGGATCATATTGTCTGAGGTAGTTCTGCTTGATTTACTGTTGTGATAGTTTAGTTTTTGAGCTCCTAATTTGTATTATATCACCCCCACTCTGCCAAGGGAATTGGGGGCATGATAAATTCCAAGCTCCCCGGGCAGGACTCGAACCTGCAACCAAGCGGTTAACAGCCGCCCACTCTACCATTGAGCTACCGGGGAATGAATACGTTAGCGCAACTGCTCAAACTCGCCAAGCTGATTTTGGCATTTTTTAGGATTTTCCTCAAGGTGCCTTTCCCTGAGGCTCTTTGATATAGCCCTCATCAGCAGGCAAATTCGGTCGCTGGGCAGCTTGCATGGCTAGCTCGTCGCAGCGTATATTTTCCAGGGTTCCGGCATGCCCCTTAACCCAGCTAAACTGTACCTCATAATGCTCACATAGTTGCAAGAGCCTCTCCCAGAGGTCGGGATTCAATGCCTTTTCCCGTTTATTGCGCTTCCACCCCATTGCTCGCCACCTCTGGGCCCATCCTTTCGACATCGCCTTGACTAAGTACTCGGAATCACTGTACAACGTCACCCTGCATTTCTCTTTTAGAGCCTCTAATCCAACAATCGCAGCCATTATTTCCATCCGATTATTAGTAGTTCTGCGATAGCCCCCTGATAGCTCTTTTTT
>SOHS01000013.1 GCA_004377135.1 Dehalococcoidia bacterium
TCGCCGCTGACGGCGATGACTATCAACTCAGAATTGGCAATCTTGGCGCCGATAGCTGGCGGAACCGGTCTGCCATGCAGGGAGTTGAACACGTTGCCTCTGGTGTAGTGAGGTAGCTTGCCTGCCTGACCGATACCGGAGACCAGTAAGATCTGATGAGGCTCAATCTCCATCTCGATCAGCGCTCTATTTAATGCCTCCAATATGCCGAAATTGCCGCAACCTGGACACCACGCCGGCTTAAGTCCGGCATAATCAGACACTGTAACCATCTTTAGCGCCCCTCCTTTCTCATTGCTTGGGCGATATAGGCTGGTGTAAAGGGCCGCCCATCGTATTTCAGAATTCGACCGCTAACATCATATCCCGTTTCCGCTTTGATAAGGTATGCGAGCTGTCCCGTAGCATTGTTCTCAATGGCGTAGCTATTTCGGGCTTTACTGACAGCATCGGCTACAGCCTTCGCCGGGAAAGGCCATAGTTCATCGAGGTGAAGCATATTGACGCTGGCGTCTTCCTTGCGCAGGATATCCACTGCCTCGTGGATAGCTCCATAAGTGCTGCCCCAGCCTATAAGAGTTGTTTCCGCCTTTCGAGGACCGTACTTCTGTGGTGTACTGATCTCCTTTTTAAGTGGGAAAAGCTTCCGCAGTCTTTTCTGCACCTGTGCCGTCCTCTCCACAGCATCTTCCGTGAGGTGTCCTTCCTCATCGTGCTCGTCACAGTCGGTGACCACCAGGGCCTTGCCCAGACCAGGGAAGGCTCGGGGAGAAATACCGGACTTTGTTACCCTGTGTCTCATGTACTCCAAGGGGTCATCCTCTTCTTCTGAAAATAACATTCCGCGGTCAATGGTTACCTTCGAGAGGTCTAACGGGTCAACGGTGGCGTAGGAGCTTGCCAGATGATGGTCGGTTAAAATAATAACCGGCAGTTGATATTTTTCTGCCCAGTTAAAAGCGTTGACCGTTACCCAGAAGGCGTCTTCAATGGTAGCCGGTGCCAAGACAGCCCTGGGGAAGTCGCCGTGGTGGGCATGAAGCACAAACTGAAGGTCACCCTGTTCCGTTCGGGTGGGCAGGCCTACAGCTGGACCCGGTCGCTGCCCATCAATTATCACTACTGGTGTTTCAGTAATGCCCGCCAGCCCTATGCCTTCCACCATGAGGCAAAGGCCGCTGCCAGAGGTGGCAGTCATGGCCCTGACACCAGCGTAGGCAACCCCAATAGCCATGTTGATGGCAGCTATCTCGTCCTCAGTGTGGAGCATTACCAAATCGAATTCTTTTGATTTGGCTGCCATATATTCCATGATAGAGCTGGCAGGGGTCATAGGATAGGCAGCCATGAATTTGCATCCTGCGGCAATAGCCCCCAGAGATATTGCCTCATTGCCGTTGACCAGCATTCTCTTAATCTCAGAAAGGGGCTTGAGCTTACGAAGGTTGCCTTTGTGCTCAGATTCGATATAGTCGTATCCCGCCTTTGCCGCTGCAATATTCCTATCGGCAACTTCGCCCTTCCCGAACCGGTCTACCAGAACCGTATTTAACATGTTCAGATCATATTTTACCGCTGCCAAGACAGCACCGAGGGCGACGGTATTGATCATGAGCTTGTCTCCAGCCTTCTCTTCGGCCAGCTTCTCCAGCGGTATGCTCAAAAGGCTACCATTATTACCGCTGATTCCCTTTACCTTTTCGCCATCGAAAATGATAATGCCTTGAGTAACCATCTCCGGTTGGTGCAATTCGATACTGTCCCTGTTAAGCGCAATCAGTATGTCCACGTCTTCGGCAATAGCGGCTACCTTGCCGTCACTGACTCTGACGCGGAAGAAGTTATGTCCGCCTCTAACTCTGGACTCGTAATCCTGGTCAGCGAAGATATGGTAACCGCCGCGGGCAAAGACTTTAGCCAACAGGAATCCTACCGACTGCACTCCCTGCCCGGCTTCTCCTCCAACCATAAAATTAAAGTCAACAGGCATTAATCACCTCTAGACTAGCTCTTCTTATGTTTGTCGATAACCTCGTCCACCCACTTCATAGCAGCAATCGTGGTGGGAAAACCCGCCGTGGTAAACGCCAGAAGCACAGCATGGCGGAGCTCATCGGTGGTTACGCCTTGTGCAAGCGCCCGTCGGGCGTGTGACCTTACCCCGCCCTCCGAATTCAAGCCAATGGCAATGCCCAGCTTTATCAGTCGCCTTGCCTTTTCATTCAGCGGACCCCAGCCATGACATTTGAGAGCCAACTCGTCATAAGCTTTGGCTATCTCAGGAAATTGCTGCTGAAATTCCTTGTAAATATTTAGCAAATAAGTCACAATACTCCTCCTTTCGTTATTATGCTCGTTATGTGCTCCTGATTATCGCCCCCCGGCTCAAATGTTGGGTACGCACCCGGGCGCTCTGATCATTAATACGGGAATGCCGCTGGCTCTGAGAACTTTATCAGCGACACTGCCATGAGCCCACCGGCTGGGACCGGAGCGACCATGGCTCGCCATAACAATCAGGTCACATCTAGACTGTTTCGCGTAGCCGACTATTGCCTCATCAGGCTTCCAAAGAAGCACCTCTGTACTTACATTGATTCCTTTAGCTGCCATTGCTTTAGCTATTCTGTCAAGGTACCTCTGTGCCTGCTTCTCTTTCTTGCCGAATGCTTCCGGTACAAGTCGTTGACGTGATGGCTGGCTGGAGCCCAGCCAGCCACCACCTGAGCCAACGACTGGCTCGTTTAAGCCCTCAACTGCTCTATAGCCTTGAACGCGCTCAGTAACGCTGACCAAGATGACCTCTTCTGTGTC
>SOHS01000115.1 GCA_004377135.1 Dehalococcoidia bacterium
CCGCTCACTCCAGGTGAGCCGTATTGCGATGGTAGAAGTAGGCAGGTATCCAACCACAAACGGCACCCAGCTTTCTCCTGAATTCTCTTGGCAGCCCGAGATATGAGATAAACATCCATAGATAATAGACCCGCCGCAGCAGCGCGGCAGCGAAACCATCGAAGACACGATTTCCTAACTGAGCCACCACCAGATTCCTGCCCATATATATTACCTGCCCCTTAAATTTGTAACGGAAAGGCCGCTGTTCCTGACCTCGCATGGCGCGGACGATATTCCTGGCACAGGCTGGGCCCTGTCTTATAGCTACCTGCTGGGTCGGGGGATAGGGTACCGAGCCATTCTCCTGTAATGAATAAGCGCAATCCCCGAGTACGTAGACCCCGGGTGACTCCGGGACTTCCAGATATTGGTTCACCACGATGCGCCCACCCTTCGCCTTCTCAAAGGGCAGCGATTCCACAACAGACACCGGCTTCACCCCCGCCACCCAGATAACAGTGCGAGTCGGTATAGTCTGCCCGTCAGCAGTCTGGACACCGGCTGACCAAGCCCTACTGATGCGAGTTTTCAATAACACCTCAATTCCTCGAGAGCGCAGCCGATTGATAGCCAGTTCCGACACTTTAGCTCCTAGGCCAGACAGGAGAGCGTCCTGTGCCTCAACCAGGAGCACACGAGTCTGGGGCATCAGGGAAGGGTAGTCCCGCACCAGCGCCTTGCGCACGAAGTCCTGAATAGCCGCCGCCAGCTCTATCCCGGTGGGTCCACCTCCCACCACCACAAAAGTGAGCAGCTCACGCCGGCGTTCTTCATTTCGTTCCAGCAACGCCGCCTCATAGTTGTCCAGAATGCGATTGTGGATATCAACGGCATCCTTCAGAGATTTGAAGCTCAGCGAATTTTCCTCGACATCGGCCATACCAAAGAAATTGGTAGCGCTGCCCATGGCTACCACCAGATAGTCCCACTTCAGCTTTCCAGCATCGGTGCTGACTACCTTCTTCTCCACATCTATGCTTTGTACCCGGCTCTGCCTGAACTTGACCGGCCCCTCAGCACTCCTTCGCCTCAGCAGGGCATGCAAGGGGAAAGAGATATGACCGGGCTCAACACTCCCGCTGACTACATGCCATATAAAGGGCAGGGGGTGATGATAATTCCGCTGGTCCACCAGTGTTACCTCCAGCGCCGGTGTACCAGCGGAGGCCTTCTTCAACTCCAGTGCCACGCCAAGCCCAGCCGCACCCGCACCCAGGATAACCACTCTCTTCTTGTCTCCAGCCACGGCCATCTCACACTAAAGGAACTTTTGCTTATTTTAAATAAGGTTACCGTTAGTCTATCCAGATGTCAATGAAATATCAGGAGATTGTTCGCCAGTTATCGCGTGTCATTGCGAGGGAACTCGTTAAAGCAACTGCGGCACAGCTTAGCGGCTTGTCTGAATCCCTTAATTGGAGCATTCTTTTAAACGGGCACTATAGCCAATCGATGAGGACACATACTGCTAAAAAGAGGAAGGGGCTGAGTTTTATCCCAGCCCCTTTGTGTTTGATGATTCAAACAAGTTCACTCATCATTAAGGCATAGGGTAGAAGCGGACCTGGATTAGCTTGGAGCCATTGTTTTGAAGCTGCCAGAAGTAAGCAAAGTCGCTGTACTCTGCTGCATCCAGCGAAGCGAAGTAATCAAAAATCCACATTCCCAGGTCGTTTGCGTTTCCGGGATCGGGTAAACCCGTTATCGCGCCACTTGCTTCTTCAGTATTAATGAAGAACAGGTCGGTAGCGTTACTCCATTTCCTACTAACAGTGACTGTACCGAGATTCAGATAATAGTATAGCGCTCCATCGATGTCGTAAATTTGTGCCCATCCATCAATTGTTGGCGCATTTGCGACCGGCTTTGCTTTTACTGCAACAACCACCCAATACTTGCCACGGGCAAGGTCTAACTCACACGGGTCACCATCGAAAGCGGTGCCATCGATAACAGCGAAATCATCGGCACCACTCTGAGTCATGTAGATGGCAAAACCAGGTAACGAGGTTACGTTATCCCCTACTTTATTACCATGGTTGACGACTTTATTGGGCGTCTTGAGTTCAATGTTCCATGCACTTGTATCCATGGGAACGAACATTGTATGCCTCTCTGGATTTGAAACCTCTTTATCGTTCCAGCCATCTCTCTTACCGAGGAGATTCAGGTTGAAGTGCGGTCCATTCAGATCAAACTCGGTTTTCGGACTCTTAGCCACCACAGCTGAAGGTAGTATAGTGGCTAACAAGACTACCACCAAAAGAATACCAAATATTTTTTTCATCATTCATTTTCTCCTTTCATTTATTCTTTTCTGTATAATGATATCTGTCGACCTCAGGTATCAGGTTTTGACTTATTAATTTTTGCCAGCTATCACCTCCTTTATTAGTAATAAACCACACTTTGTGAAGTTCGGTTTCACTATTGGCTCCCCACCACCCAAGTGACCATATACAGGTGGCAGTTCAGTGCCTCCGATGAACTAGTACTGATGAGCCATTACTTTTGTCATATAGTACTAGTCGCTAAAAATCTGGGAATCCCTCGATTTATTTCCGCAGCTCTAAAAGTCAACATAGGTCATTTAGGAATGGATAAAATATTTACAAATCCTATATGTTCATTATCAATGCCCAAAGAGAAGCTGTTAAGATACTCATAATTAACCTAGATTGACAATTCCCCCTGATTCTTAGATATTTTACATAAGCTCAGACTATACTTTCTATACTTTTGTACCCTGTTTTCCCA
>SOHS01000010.1 GCA_004377135.1 Dehalococcoidia bacterium
ATGTGAAGCCATCTCAGGGATGCAACTCTCTGGAAACATCCAAAGGGAGTGCACCAGTTGCATTGCTGGATACCTCATGATACTGAGCGTATACTTGAATTTCCCAATTGGTTCTATACTAATTGCGATAGATAAATACATCATTACACAAACAAAAACCATGCTAATCTGGCTTCTATGAATATTATTGACAGGTTTGGTTGATAGTTCTAGACTATTCACCACAGTAATTTGACTACTAACTAAGATTGTCTGAGAAAGGAAGATAGTCATGGAATGGAAGGACCTTCTTATTGATGGTTACAGCCGTGTCCCAGAGTTCCTGGAAAACGTGCTCAAAGGCCTAACTCAGGATGATTTGGATTGGCAGCCGAGATATGATTGTAACAGTATTGGTTGGCTGGTTTGGCATCTAACACGCCAGCAAGACGCCCAGATTGCCTCTTTAATAGGTGGGAAACAGCTTTGGGTTACGGACAAGTGGTATACCAAGTTCGGTCGACAACCAGAGCCTGATGATGTTGGATTCGGACATAGTCCGGAGCAAGTTTCAGCGTTTAAATCACCGGAATCAAGAACACTATTAGGTTACAATCGTGCGGTGGTAGAACGCTCCAAGCAGCATATCAGTTCCTTATCCGAAAACGACCTCGATAGAGAACTAAACGAGCCGTGGTTCCAGCCACTACCGACAGTTGGTGTACGCTTGGTTAGTATACTAGATGATAGCATTCTTCACGCCGGTCAAGCGGCTTATGTTCGAGGTATGCGTCAAGGGAAGGGCTGGCAGAAATACTAACCATCCCCCAATTTCTTGGAAAAATAGTCAGGCAGAAGGTATATACCGATATCCCATATAGAATGGGTTATTAGCAAATTGAAAGAATGTGAGTCAAAAGTAGAGTGGCGAAAGGGGCTCTGTGGCGTATGCCCGGCTGGTTGCTGGGTGGAGGTTGGGTTTGACAAAGATAAGCTGGTTGATATCCGGGCCGATAGTAATCATACACTAGGTATGATATGTCGGCGTGGTAAACATGCACCGGAAATAGTCTACTCTAAACACCGAGTCAAACATCCCCTGAAGCGCGTGGGGCCCAAGGGCTCATACGATTTCAATCGTATGAGCTGGGACGAAGCATATGAACTTATCGCTACGAATCTTCTGAAAATCAAGAAGGAATGTGGACCCGAAGCGGTATCTATTTATACCGGGCGCGGAGCTCAAGAGCTGTCGTTGTGTGATCTGTATCAACCAAAAGATGTACTTGTATCTTCGGCATCCAATATTTTATTTCCGTTTGGATCTCCGAACACGACAGGAGTGGGTGCATTGTGTTACGTATCTGTTCACATGATTGCTCCCCATGTGACTATGGGACGGATGCAAATGAATATGTTCCCCGATATAGAGAATGCGGAGATAGTGGTGGTATGGGGCACAAATCCCGCTACAGATTCACCCCCCGTAGACATGCAACGGCTGGAGGCAGCAGCCAAGCGTGGCGCAAAGATTGTTGTAATTGACCCCCGCCATACAGAAACAGCCATACGTACCGATGCTCAATGGATTCCCATTCGGCCCGGTACCGATGGTGCCCTAGCCTTAAGCATGATAGAAGTGATGATAGACGAAGACCTGTATGATGAGGATTTCGCTGAGAACTGGTGTCATGGCTTTGATGCGCTGAAGACTTACGTCCAGCATTTCAAACCTGAAGTAGTAGAGAGTACCACATGGGTTGCAGCAGATACGATACGAGGCCTTACCCGGCGCATCTGCAATGCCGGCGGTGTGTCATTACTGATGTTTACCGGGCTGGAGTACTCCAATAGCGGCGTCCAGTCGGCCAGAGCAGTGCTAACCTTATTCGCCCTCGCCAATCAACTCGATGTACCGGGTGGTATAGGCCTCACCATGCTTAACAGTGAATTCCCCGTCAACCGTGCATGCAATCTAGATAACCCAAACGTTAATCTGGCTATCGGTCGAAACGAGTTCCCTGTTTACACCAGCTACCGTGGGGAAGCACATGCAATCGCATTGGTCGACTCTGTTTTCAAAGGACAACCCTACCAGACACGCGCCCTCATCATCCACGGCGCCTCTTTGCTGACATCATGGCCACAAACTCCGATTTGGAGAGAAGTTCTATCCAAACTTGACTTCGTAGTCTGTATTGATCGTCAGCTTACAGCTGATACCGCATACGCTGATATATTCCTGCCAGCTACGACAATGTTTGAAAATTATTCATATATGACCTATGGCCCAATTTTCCGCCTTCGAGAGAGAATGATTGAGCCTGTGGGAGACGCGCGCAATGATTACCTCATCATGGCTAAGTTGGCCGACTGTCTTGGCTATGGACACCTGTTTCCTCAGACTGAAGAGGAAATGCTCCGATTTATCCTAAAAGGTTCTGGATATACCCTGGAGGATGTGAAGGCAGCTGGTGGGTGGGTCAGAATTTCGACACCTATGATGGAGTATAAAAAATGGCAGAAGGGTGGTTTAAGAAGGGATGGGAAACCTGGTTTCGATACTCCGACAGGAAAGTTTGAAATATGGTCGACTACTCTAGAGGAATATGGATATGAGCCATTACCTAAATACATCGAGCCGACTGAAGGACCACTGGGGAGTCCGAAATTGTTGGAAAGCTTTCCCTTGGTATTTAACTCCGGGGCAAGACCCCAAACTGACTTCAGATCTCAACATCACGGTATTGAAGGGCTGATAACTGACACACCGGAGCCCCTGGTAGAGATTAACATTGAAGATGCTGAGAAAAGGGACATTAAAAGTGGTGATCTGGTACGAGTAATCACGCCGAGAGGGAGTGTGTCTTTTAGGGCTAAAGTCACGGATAGCATTGCCAAAGGATGTATTGAATGTATGTTTGGTGGTGGCACCCCTGTTGGACCCAAAGCATGGCAGGAATGGAACGTTAATGAACTTACGGATATTAACAACTATGACAGCATTTCTGGTTTTCCCGTATATAAAGCACTCTTGTGTGATGTGCAAAAGGTTGAGTCTGGTACTGATGAGATTTGCTGCTTAGTAAATAGACAAGTATTAGACTATCACAGTAATTTGGCAAACGCCCAGGAACCGCGAATAAAGCTCAAAGGTCGCATATACCTTGACAACAATGCCACAACACAGGTTGATGATGTAGTACGAGAGGCCATGATACCATATCTGAGTTCAGATGCCGGAAACCCTTCCAGCATACATCAGACGGGCAAGATTGCCCGAGAAGCTTTAGAGAATGCACGTCGCCAGGTGGCTATGCTAATAAATGCTCAGCCGCGACGAATTGTCTTCACCGGAGGTGGCTCTGAGGCTGATAATCTTGCCATCAAGGGAGCCACATTTGCTATGCGCGATAAGGGCAATCACATTATAACAACCACTGTAGAACATCCAGCTGTACTTGGCGCCTGTGAGTTTTTGGAGAGATATGGCTACAGAGTTACATATCTCGATGTAGATGGAGATGGTTGGCTGGACCCCGAAAAACTACGCAACGCCATCACTGCAGATACCATCCTCGTCTCCATAATGATGGCCAACAATGAAGTGGGCACTATTCTTCCTATAAAGGAGTTAAGTTCGATTTGCCGCGAAAAGGGGATCCTGTTCCACACGGACGCCGTTCAAGCCGTAGGTAAGATTATAGTGGATATACAAGACCTCAGTGTGGATATGCTCAGTTTATCGGGACACAAGTTTCATGCCCCAAAGGGAGTAGGTGCTCTATATGTCAGAAAGGGAATCGAATTGGAGCCACTTATTCACGGGGGCAAACAGGAGAAGGGAATACGGGCTGGCACAGAGAATGTTCCGGCCATCGTAGGCTTGGGCAAAGCAGCGGAACTGGTCACATCCGCCCTTCTAAACTCTGAGCGGATACGTGACCTCCGCGACAAATTAGAGGAAGGTATCAGGAATTTGGTGACAGATGCCGTATTAAACGGTCATCCAGAGAACAGGTTGCCCAACACGCTGAATCTAATTCTCCCTGGCCTACATGGGGAATCTATTGTCATCGCCTTGGATCAGCATGGTATTTCACTCTCTTCAGGTTCAGCTTGTAAGTCAAGTTCTCCGGAGCCAACTCATGTACTTATTGCCATGGGAAGAACTAAAGAACAGGCTCATTGCTCGGTGAGGTTCTCGTTGAGCCGCTATACAACTGAGGAAGACATCGATTACACTGTGTCAGCTCTTGAGCAAGTGCTCAAAGAGAAAGACTTGGTGCGTCTCATGCCGTGTAAATAGTTTACAAACCATTAATGATGCTGAATTAGCCTTACCTTGTTATAAGGTACTGGACACTGAACCACTGCCGCTCATCTACCCAGACACGCTCCACTCTAAATCCAGCCACCGCAGCCATCTGCTCGAACTCATCAAGGTTGTACTTGTACGAACTTTCCGTCCAGATACTTTCCCCCTTGATAAAAGAAATGGTTTCCCCATCTATGTGAACCACCTGACGCCTCTGACTGATAAGATGCATTTCAACCCTACTTTCCCGGGGATTATAGAAAGCATAGTGCTCAAATGCGTCCAGCTGGAAATCACAGTCGAGTTCACGATTGATTCGCTCGAGTAGATTGAGATTGAAGGCAGCGGTTACCCCCTCGCTATCATTATAGGCATTATGAAGTACGGCGGGATCTTTTTTCAAGTCTACGCCGATAAGTAGAGCACCATCTGATCCGCATAGATTAGCAACATGCTCTAAAAAATGCTTCGCGGGAATGGGATCAAAGTTACTAATGGTTGAACCAGGAAAATAAACCACTGTGCGTTTGCTCTCTTGCTTTGCAATCGGCAATTCAAAACTGCTCGTATAATCAGCGCAGACCGGAAGAACCTGTAGTTGGGGATAAATTGAGTCGAGTTCCTTCGCTACTTGCAGCAACTGCTCCTTCGAGATGTCAATTGGTATGAAGGCTACTGGATCGTGCAAGCGGTCCATTAAAAAGTGCACCTTCTCACAATTACCACAACCATGTTCAATCACGAGCACGTGAGGTCCGATAAGTTCGACCATTTCCTTGATATGAGCCCGCATAATGGACGCCTCTATACTAGGGATATAGTATTCTTTCAGTTCACAGATACGCTCGAACAACTGCGAACCACGTTCATCGTAGAAATATTTGGAGGGTAATTCTTTCTGCGGCTTGCGTAGTCCAATTAAAACTTCAGCGAGGAAACTCTCAAGCCTTGGTTTGAAATCGTATGAGATTGTCCTATCGACATTTTCGTCCTGCATTTACAATCCTGGCTACGTACCGTATAGTCTTCTTATTTTGCCGCTATAGAACAAGTTTCTACTTAATTGGATATATCTATAATGTATGCATTTAGACTGAAGGTTAGTTGGCTCCTTCAACTGCGATAGTCTCGAATAAAAATGCTAGATGTAGAATTTTAGTCTAGTCACTACTAAATGGTGGAGGCGGGGGAGGGTTGAACTCCCCGTCCAAAAGAAGGTTGCCAGAATATCCTACAGGCTTAGTCAGCTCTTTTTATCTCATCTAGCTTTCATCTGCTGACCGAATCCAGCTAGACCAGCCAATACCTCTTAGCCAACCCCTATCGGCATCAGGATTGGAGCGCCTCGATTTTTTCTGACACCTAATCCCAAGCTTCGAGGAGAGCTCAGGTTAGATGTGAACCATTAAGCGTAAACAGGTTCGCCAGTTATTTTTTGCCACTTGTTTTATGAGGTTAGTGGCACCTCAGCCTGCAATTCTGTAGGCCCTCCCCTGTCGAACCCACGCGCCCCCATGTTCCAGCCTGCTTTCCCATCACCTCCTTCTATACTTCAGCGCCCGCTCTATTTCCCTTTCTGCATCCCGACGGGCGATAGTTTCCCTTTTATCGTAAACTTTCTTCCCTTTGGCCACCCCCAGCTCTACCTTAGCCACCCCATGTTTAATATACAGCTTAAGGGGCACTAAAGTCAAACTCTTCTGCATCACCTTGCTGGCAAGGATATCAATCTCTTTTCTATGAAGAAGAAGCTTGCGAGGCCTGATTGGCTCATGAGTGTTATAGCTGGCAGCATCGTAGGAGGCAATGTGGCAATTGTGTAGCCACAGCTCACCATTCTCCGGCCTGGCATAGGCATCACTCAGATTTACCTTGCCTGCCCTGATGGATTTAATCTCGGAACCCTTGAGAACAATACCCGCCTCAAAGCTTTCCTGGATATGATAGTCGTGGTAAGCCTTGCGATTAACGGCTATCACGCCGGAACCTTTTGCCATATGGCAATTTTAGCACCGGGACATAGGGTGAGCAATTGATGGTACACTTCCTTACAAACCCGGTGTTGTCCGTGAAATTGCCCCGCACCTTTCAGGTGCTCGCAATGACAAAAGGCGAAGGGCTAGCAATGACGATTCGCGTTGCTAAACGATTGCAGTTATTCCTTTTTCTTCTCCAGCCCTTTTTCCTTAGCAAATGCCTTTGTGCGCTTACTTATTTCGTCAGCTTTACTGAATAGGTAGACCATGCCACCTAAGCCCACAAAGAAAATGGCAAGGCCGATAGGTGAGCCCCAAGAAAGTGACAACCACAGATCTCCCATTTGTCCTCCTTTAATCGACCATTTAGTCTTATTACCAGATTGTATTTGCAGGCTTATAATAAAGTCAAGGGAGTATACTGTACACCATCAAAAACTTATTCCGCAAAAGACGAATTTACTATAAAGAGTGGCTGTTTTAAAATGTAGTGGAGGGAAGGGGATTTCGCAATTATGCAGGACGCTAGTCATTGAGAAAGGAGCTATGCCATGAGCCGTGCCGATAGATTTTACCTATTCATAACTGTTTTCCTGGTTATCGCCGCAATAGCTGGCGGCATCACGCTGGCGGTGCAGCGCAGCCGAAGCCAGCCTGTGGAAATCGTTCTATCTCAAACAGAGCCTCCAGCTCAAAGCGGGGAGATTTACATCGGTGGAGCTGTAGCTAATCCCGGCATCTATTCTTTAAAGGAAGGTGATACCTTGCAGGCACTCCTTTCCGATGCTGGAGTTGAACCCGATGCCGACCTAAGCAATATTGAGCTTCATATTTCACGAGAAGGGGAAGAACAATCTCCCCAGAAGATAGACATCAACCGGGCCGAGCCGTGGCTTCTCGAATCCCTTCCCGGGATAGGTGAGGTACTGGCTCAAAGAATTGTAGATTACCGCAGTGAAAACGGCCCTTTCAAAAGAATCGAGGACTTGCTTAAAGTCAGCGGCATCGGCCCAGCTACATTTGAAAAGATAAAGGACTACATAACCGTATCAGATTAGGAAGCTTTCTCCAAATCCGCCGGCTTAATCACCCGCCAGCCAAAGAAATAAATCCTAATCTGACTATACAATTTCACCACATCAAGAGCATAACTATTCCAGCTGCCAGTAGGACTACCCCGGCAGCGATTAAGCCAATTCTAATCCTTTTCTCTTTCTGAGTTAGTTCAGACCATGGTTTTTGTCTTCTGCCAACAACAAGCCCAATAGCAAGGCCAGTGAATATACCTATTGCATAACCAACTCCCCAATCATTCATTAATATGTTCTCCTTTCATGCCGCGTTGAGCCACGATTTTCACAGTAGTTTGCAGTTATCGTGGTATGCCTTTCAATTATACCATCATACCATCAGCTATACGCAGCTACCGGGTCAGTGAAGTTTGAAAAGATAAAGGATTTCATAACTGTGTCGGACTACAGAGCTTATGGTCAAAGATATTTATGTCCCAAGTGAATGGATAGCATGTAAGAACCTTTGAGGAGCATCTGGCTCTCAAGGTTAACTAAATTTGGTCTTACTCGAGGTAGAAGTACTCTTTGGTAATGGGGTCAATAGCAAATCTCTTTTCTGCTTCGACTATGGGGCTGTAACCTGGATAACCATATTCGCCAGCAGTAAGCTCCAAGACCATGGCCTGCTGACCTTTTAGAGTATAGGAAGTTACCTTCAACCCTTCGAAATAGACTTTATAGCTGAAAGTGACTTCTACGTCCACTGTTGCTTTTCTTGAAGTCGGATTTTGTATCGCTGTGCCTCCGTACCTCGGGATTTCGCACGTTGCCTGGGCTTGATAGACCCCCTGTTCCGCACAGTCCGGATAATGCTGGAAGCTTCTTCTTTGAACCAGATTATCGAATTCATCCTTGGACGGTAATATGTAGATATTTACCGGCTCAGATGACGAAACAGAATAATCAATCTCTAAGCTTTCAATCTGGACCACCGAATCACCGAATGTGGCAGCTTCAATGGGAAAAACTCTACCATCACCACCATAGTAAGAAACATATCCCGCTCTTAATTGAAATGTTTCATCTATGGATTCAACCATATTATGGTCTTCAATAAATTGTTCTTCCAAAGATTCATGAATATATGTCCACAGGTTATCGGCATTAATTCCGGAGACCAATGCGTAAGCATGGTCTTCTGTTAAAACCAAATATGTCTTTATTCCTATATTCTCCAGCAAAGAACAGGCTAAAATTGCCAGGTCTTCACAGTCGCCACCCTTAAGGTCCAAGGTTTCAAATGGTGATTGGATAGACTCCGTATACTCAGGGTCTGCTTCATAAATAAAGTCCTCCACAATGTAGCGGTATATGGCATTTACTTTACCTTCTTTTTCACCATAATCTTCGACAATAGCGCTGGCTAATTCCCTTAATTCATCGTCATCAATAACAATTTTATCTATATAAGGCTTTGCCAGCCTAACTTCATAAGGTTCTATTTCGACAATCCGCCCTATAAGAACGTATACAATTACTATAGCCACTGCTCCCAGTATCAAGACTAATGGCCGTCTCTGTTTAGTCATCACTATAGTTCCCCTATCCTATTGATATGAATGATGAATCAGTGATCGCCGCTTGCAAATTCGGGGACGATGTAAACGCCACGTCTATGTTACGCCTGCCTTTATCCGATACGTATGAGAGCCACCCTACTATCATGCAGTAAATTACTGGGGCTTAACAATCGGCCTTCAGTCCACCGCCAATCGATATGACGTAATCTCATTTATGTTTCCTTCCCTAATACGCCGCCTGGGCTGCTCATCAGGCAAAGTACCCGCACTGATTATGCCACTTACTAGATTATTGAATTTTGAAATAGCTTGGGGATTCGTCAGCGGTTCGGCATGGACTAAACTATAATCGGAGGTTGATTTGCCGCTATTTATATAAGAGGAATTTATTATATTCCCCAAAGCGAGAGGCCAG
>SOHS01000101.1 GCA_004377135.1 Dehalococcoidia bacterium
GTAGCTTCCAGCACCCGCCGTGTCGCCTCAGCCACTTCAGGCCCTATGCCATCACCGGGTATAAAAGTTACTCTATGCTGCATCTCTTATATCGTAACACAACTCTAAAAAGAGATTCTTCACGATGCTAAGAATGACAACCGTAATGGGCTTTATTCTATAGCTTGAAGTCCTTATGCTTCTGTATGTACGGGATAAGCCCACCCTCTTTAAGGATGGCAGACATTATCGGCGGCATCTTGCTACAGCTTAATGTAAGACCAGAGCTAAAATTAGCGATCGTCCCACTAGTCAAATTTATCTCCAGTTCATCGCCGTCGCCGATTTTATCGGTGTCGCAAAGCAGGACAGGCAATCCCTGGTTTATGGCGTTTCGGAAAAAGATGCGTGCTGCCGATTTGGCTAAAATAGCTCCTACCCCCGACATTTTGATTACTACCGGGGCATGTTCCCGACTGGAACCCAAACCAAAATTTTTTCCCGCCACGAGGAAATCACCCGACTTCACCTTTGAGGCAAATCCAGGCACAGCGTCCTCCAGGACATGCCTGGCGAGTTCAGGCAAGTTGCTCCTCAGATGAGCAAACCTGCCGGGAATAATATCATCAGTGGAGATATTATCTCCCAGTTTAATGGCTTTCCCTTTAAGCACCAAATCAGTCATTACGTAAATTCCCTGGGGTCAGTAATCTCGCCCCTTATAGCTGAGGCGGCAGCGGTCGCCGGGCTAGCCAGGTATACCATGGCCTCCGGGTTGCCCATCCTTCCCTTAAAATTACGATTGGCGGTGGAAAGGCAAACCTCGTCATTTCCCAGTACTCCCTGGTGGAGACCGAGGCAGGCAGCACAACCCGGTGGTAGAATAGCTGCTCCAGCTTCAATCAGGCTCCGGATATAGCCTTTTTCTATAGCTCGAATTAGTACCTGCCTTGAAGCTGGCGCTATGAGCAATCTAGTACCGGGATGCCTACTCTTGCCCTTAAGAATCTCCGCAGCCACAGCTAAATCTTCCAGACGTCCGTTAGTACAAGTGCCAATAAATGCCTGCTGGATCTTGACCCCTTTTACTTGAGTCACCGGACGGACGTTATCCACAGCGTGGGGAAGCGAAAGCATTGGCTCAAGCTGGTTAAGATTCACGGGTATGACTTGCTCGTAATTTGCCTCAGCATCGGGATATAGCGGCTTGTAGTCATCGCCCCGTCCGCGCTCTACGAGGAAGTCCTGGGTTATTTTATCGGCGGGAAACAGGCCAACCTTGGCCCCGGCTTCCACAGCCATATTGGCGATAGTGAGACGCTGCGACATAGTCATCTGAGCCAGAGCCTCGCCCCCAAATTCCAAAGCCTTGTAATTAGCACCAGCAGCGCCAATCTGGCCAATGAGATACAGAATTAAGTCCTTGGCATAAATTCCCCGAGGAAAGACGCCATTAAGCTCAATGAGAAAACTTTGCGGCACCCGAAACCAGGTTTTCCCCAAGGCTAAGGCTACGGCAACATCGCTGGAACCCATGCCAGTGGCAAAAGCTCCTAAAGCTCCACCAGTTACAGTATGAGAATCCGCACCCACAATAATATCCCCTGGATTGGCGAATTTTTCCGCTACCAACTGATGACATATGCCTTCGCCTACCTCGTAGATGCGACAGCCTGTCTCCTCAGTGAAGCGGCGCAGAAGGATATGGTCATTAGAAAGTTGCTGAGCGGGACTGGGAGCAGCGTGGTCCAAAAATATTATCGCTTGTTGTGGCTTAGCCAGAGCTTTAAAACCGCTTTCCTTAAATTGTTTTATAGTCAGAGGCCCAGTGGTATCCTGGACAAAAGCCAAATCCACGTCAGCAATCACAACGTCCCCGGCTTCGGCCTCGCCATGCGATTTAAGACTCAGAATCTTCTCGGCTAATGTCTTGCCCATTCAAGATTACGCGATTATGGCTATTATGTTCTTACTGCTTGTTGCCTTACTATTTTAATCGCCTCCTCTGCTATAATCAATAACGTGCCTGATTATAAACCAAGCGAGCTAGGTTCTACCCCATACGGCAGGAGCGTCTTTTACTGGGGCAAGCAAACTTATGTCATGGGCGTGGTTAATGTTTCCCCCGATTCCTTCTCTGGCGATGGACTGGCAGATGCTGAAGAAGCCGTAGCCAGGGCAGAACGATTAGCCTTCGAAGGAGCAGATATAATTGATATTGGTGGTGAATCCACTCGTCCTGCCTCAACTCCGATTTCAACCGACGAAGAATTACGTCGAGTGATTCCTGTTGTGGAAAAGATAGCTCAGCAGATATCGGTGCCACTAAGTGTAGATACCTATAAGCTGGAAGTAGCCCGTCAGGCTTTAAATGCCGGAGCCGACATGATAAACGACATCTGGGGGCTGAAGAAGGAGCCCCGGCTGGCCGAGTTAGCAGCTCAAAAAGGTGTGCCGATTGTTTTGATGAGCAATCAGCGTGGCTCTCCGTGCCACGACATTATGTCTGCGGTTATTTCCGATTTGAAAAGAGCCATCGAGCAGGCACTAAGCGCAGGAGTCCCCCTGGTGAATATCATCGTCGATCCGGGCATAGGTTTCGGTAAGACACAGGAGCAAAATCTGGAGGTTTTGCGACGTCTGGAGGAACTTCAGGCGCTGGGCAGGCCTATTCTTCTGGGCAGCTCACGCAAGTCTTTTATAGGCTGGGTGCTCGATTTAACTCCCGAACAAAGGTCGAGTGAAGTGGCCTTCGTTCCACCCGGCGACCAGCG
>SOHS01000055.1 GCA_004377135.1 Dehalococcoidia bacterium
TCTTTGATAGCTTCAATTGAGCCAAACTTTCTTAGCAAAGCCTTCTTTCGCCTTGGCCCGATGCCGGGGATGTTGTCCAGTACAGAAGTGATGCCTTCTTTGTGACGCAACCTCCGGTGGTAACTTATAGCGAAGCGATGAGCTTCGTCCCTGGCTCTTTGTAGTATATGGAGGGCTGGAGAATCTTTGGCTATATGAACCGGCTTGGGGTCGCCGGGTATAAATACCTCCTCGCTTTCTTTAGCCAGGCTGGCCATGGGGATAGAGTCTAGTCCTAATTCTCTCCTCAGCTCCAAGGCGACATTAAGTTGTCCCTTACCGCCATCAATGAGGACAAGGTCGGGAATGATTGCCCAGGTACCTTTGCTTGTCAGGCCCCGTTTAAACCTGCGCCTCAGTGTCTCTTGAATCATGGCATAATCGTCAGCACCAGCCACGGTTTTGATGCGGAAGCGGCGATAATGTGCCGACTTAGGCTGGCCCTTTTCCAGAACTACCATGCTGCCCACAGCCAAAGCGCCCTGAATATTGGAGACGTCATAGCATTCTATTCTCCGGGGCATTTTAGGCAGGCGCAGTCTGTTTTTTAACTCTCGTAAGCCGGAGCTTATAACCTCTGCCTTCATCTCTTTAGCTTGGGCCAGCTGTAAACCCTGGGCGGCGTTTTCAGCTGCTGTATCCACCAGCTTCTTTTTGTGTCCGCGCTGTGGCACTTGAAGCTCCACCCTGCCTCCTCTTTGCTGCCCAAACCATTCGGAAAGCACTTCTGGCTTGTCCAACGGGTGTTGAAGCAATATCAGTGGTGGTATATATGAAGCCGAGGCATAGTATTGTTTCACAAAACCGGTCATTATTTGCCCGGGAGATTCACCCTGGACGCCCTCCATAATAAAATGGTCCTGGCCGATAAGTTTACTATTACGAATAGAGAAGAGCTCGACATAAGCCTGTTCTTTATTCTGTGCCAGGCCAATGACATCCTTTTCCCCCTGTAATTTTATCGCAATCCTTTGCCCCTCTATGACTTTTTCTATAGCCTTAATTTGGTCGCGTAGCGAAGCCGCCCTCTCAAAATGAAGCTGCAGCGCCGCTGCTTTCATCTTGGCTTTTAATTCACGAAGAATAAGTTCCTGCTTCCCCTGTAGAAATAAGATGACCTGGTTTATTACGTCGTGGTATTCCTGTTTTTCCACTGCCCCAATGCATGGTCCGAGACAACGGTGGATATAATAATCGAGACAGGGCCGCTTATCTTTCCCTTCGATGTGTTTACTGCAACTACGAAAAGGAAAAATTTTATCTATTAACCTCAAGGTCTTGCGTACTGAGCCAGGGCTGGCAAAAGGTCCAAAGTATTTGGCACCATCTTTCTGAACCCGGCGAGTAATATATACGCCAGGCCAATCGTCGTTAATGTTTATCTTGAGGTAAGGAAAAGTCTTGTTATCTTTAAGGTGTACATTGTACCGCGGGGTATATTTCTTTATCATGTTGCATTCCAGGATAAGCGCCTCTTGCTCGGAATTGGTAACTATGAACTCGAAATCCCATATTTTTAACACTAATCTCTGGACCTTGGCTGACAGGCTAGACGGAGCGTAAAAATAACTCCTTACTCGACTATTCAGGTTAGTAGCTTTGCCGACATAAATAACCTTACCCTCTTTGTCCTTAAACAAATAAACTCCAGGCTTTGCTGGCAAAGCTTTTAATTGTTGTAATTCCATGGCAAATCTATTGTAGCAATTGGCTTGCATAGGGGCAAAATGCCTCGGACTGTGGTAAAATAACTATGATGAAGCTGGATATTGATGCCTTCCTTCAAGGTCTGACTCAGGAGAGGGGCTATTCTCAGAATACTGTAGCTGCTTACCGCAATGATTTGACTCAACTGGTAGCCTTTATTACTGCAGAGCAGGAAAGGGGCTTAATCCAGTCTTATGACGAGATTTTAAAGAGCTATTTGCTCAAGCTCAGAGAGAAGAGATACTCTGCAGCCACAACTGCTCGCAAGGTCGCCTCAGCCAAGTCGTTCTTCAAATTCATGGTTGCTTCGGGGAGGATAAAGGAGAATCCGACAAAAAATTTGCCCTCTCTTCAAGTTAGCAAGCATTCACTTAGCTTCTTATCTTCTACTGAATACCAAAAGTTGCTTGCCGAGGCAGCGAAGTTATCTACTCCGGAAGCTAAAAGAGATATGATGATGCTGGAATTACTTTATGCCACTGGTTTACGCATAAGCGAATTAGTGTCATTAAATGTTAAAGATATTGATTTGAAGCAAAATTGTGTGCATATTAATTCTAAAAGACGAGTTCCTTTTGAACATCGCTTGAGCCTGATTTTAGGAAATTTCCTCAGGAATGATAGGCTGGATTTATTATATGACGAGAAAGTTGAAGCCCTATTTCTTAACCGGCGTGGTAAGAGATTGACCCGACAGGGGTTCTGGCAGATCATTAAGAGTTATGCCTCCAAGGCAGGGTTGGGTGGCAAGGTTACACCGCAGACCTTGCGTCATAGCTTTGCCAGACGTAAATTACAAAGTGGCACTGAGCTCCGTCAACTCCAGCAACTCTTAGGTCACGCCTATATTTCTAGTACAAGAATTTATATGCAATCTGCATCAAGGCGAGGATAATGGCGAAAAAATCACGGCGTGCTAAAGCTAAGCATCGAGCTAGAGTGGCAAATAAGGCACAGGAGGGGCGTTCGCAACAACTGGAGCCACTGCCTGCTGGGGTACCATCG
>SOHS01000103.1 GCA_004377135.1 Dehalococcoidia bacterium
TTGGTGGAGCTGATGGGATTCGAACCCACTACCTTCTGACTGCCAGTCAGACGCTCTCCCGATTGAGCTACAGCCCCGCCTGGTTCAAGAATATAACAAAACAGCTTGGGAAACTCAAGTTAAATATCCACGCCCAGCCATTGTAGGACGACCTTCAAACCGAAATAACCCAGGTAAGCTAGCACCATGCTTTTGACTGTCCTCCCTGCCCAGGTGACGAGGAAAAATCTTACCCAACCAAAGCGAACCATGCCCAGAAATACGGCGAAGGGGTAAAAAAAGGGACTCAACACAGATGACACAAAGAAAATGGCTTTAGAACCGTGGCGGTCAATAATATTGCTGAAGCGAAGGTAAAGGCCGCTGTTACTATCTCGTAATAATCCCCTGCCAGCGTATCCAGTGAAATAAGCACCAATAGCCCCTATAGCTTCACCAGTTCCAGCTACGGCGCCAACTATGGCAGGATTTAATACTCCACCCAGTGTGAATGTAATAACAATGCCGAAGCCGGGCAAAATGAAGGTCCCGTTGGTGAGAACGTTGATGAAAAAGCAACCAAAATAGCCCCACTCTGCTATCTCTTCGATGTAGCTTCTATGCTGAAGGATAAAAAGAGATAAAGCTATGGTAACTACCAGAGATATGCCACCTATTATGGCTTCACGCTTGGTCGGTTTCCTCATCAATTTTGCCTATTATATAGTAAAAGTATACAAATAAAGCCAAACTTTTTGAGTTTGGTCTGTTCACTGTGCCGGGATTATCGCTATTTCAACAAAGAAAACATAACCAAGGCTGAGCGCAAAGTCAACGACCTAGAGTCTTTGTAACTGTCGACCTTGAGCGGTGCGAGTCCCGGGCGGAGAAAAGGGAGGGGGCATATTTATTATTTCATGCCCTTTCTAGAGCTTCCCAGTGCCATTTGAGGCAATTTTACATGGCTGGGGACAAAGAAGTCTGAATCATTGCAGCATAGCCACATAGCTATTTATGGGCACCCCCAGCGAATCTGCTACGGGTTTGCATTTAGCCTTAAGGCAATAGAAAAACCTCCCTTCCGGGGGGAGTTCGGACAAAGCCTCATAATGCCCCATTCCTTTGGCAAATATAAGGTCTGCTGATTCAAATTCTCGTTTGAACCGGGCTGAAGCCGAAGAAAAAACTATACCCGGTGAAGCTATACCCGTACTTATAACCTTTTCAAACTCACCTTCCAAGCCAGACCTCTTCACATCTTCCAAGGTCAAATCGTCTTGAACAGGTGATGGTTTAACCACATAGACCACGTTAACAAATCGTCTCATACATTTAACCAGAGGTAGGTCGAAGTAGAGCTCCCCAGCATTATCAGCCAGATAGAGGACCTTGCCTCCTTCCTTGAATCTTGCCTCAAGCTGCTCCGAGTCATCTAGAGCAAAGTTCACAGGTTTTCTGATATCTTCCTTGATAGAATCAGGCTCCCGGAAGAAATCGATAACATTCGCCGCTGCAGCCAGCTTAAGACAACCACGGAGGTCCTCTTTATATCGGGATCTCAGCTCAGGATATAATTCCCTGGCAATTGTCATCTCCCTTTCCTTAATTGCTCTATAAGGGTCAGGATTATGGGTCATTTCTCTTACTACCTTGTTAATCTTGGTAGCAATCATAATAGATACTTGGCTATAGGAAAACTCATCATCCAATATCTTCGTCGCTTCTTTTATTGCCCTTTGCTTCAGCGAAGCGTCGTCAGTGGCCAGATCGGCGGCTTGATAAATTAATCTTCGCAAGCACTCATAGCAATCTGACGCCAGTTTCATTCTAGCCCCCTTAACTCAAATTTGAGCAGCTTGTGTTGCTGTATTATAATAGTATTGGGTATGTTTGAGAAACTAGAATTAATACAAAAGCGCTATGACGAGCTAAGCCAACTCTTGGCTCGAGCAGATGTAGCTACGAATCCCAAGCGGCTTCAAGAGCTAAGCAAGGAGAAGGCTGCTCTTGAAGATATCGTTGGCATGTACCAAGAATATGGGGCCCGGGACAAAGAACGGGCGGAACTTGAAGCTTTGCTTAATTCTCATGCCGAAGCGGAAATGACGGCTTTAGTCAAGGAAGAAATGAGCAAACTTAAAGAACAGCAAGCTGATCTCCTTAGCCGGCTCAAGCTTTCCCTGATGCCCAAAGACCCCGATGCTGATAGAGATGTTATTGTGGAGATAAGAGCTGGTACTGGTGGTGGGGAGGCAGGCCTTTTTGCCGCAGACTTATTCCGCATGTACAGCCGCTATGCCCAGGCCAAGGGCTGGCAGGTAGGGGTTATCGATAGCAATCAAAGTGAAGTTGGAGGTTTCAAGGAGCTAATATTTGAAATCAAAGGTGAAGGCGCTTTCAGCCGCTTTAAGCATGAGCGTGGTGTCCATCGAGTGCAAAGAGTTCCAATCACCGAAGCCTCGGGACGAATTCATACCTCGACAGCTACAGTAGCAGTCCTGCCCGAGGCAGAAGAGATTGAGCTCAACATCAATCATGATGATCTCAAAATGGAATTTTTCCATAGCGGGGGGGCCGGAGGGCAAAATGTAAATAAAGTAACTACGGCGGTTCGCATCACGCACTTGCCCACAGGCATAGTAGCCGTCTGCCAGGATGAAAGGTCTCAAGTAAGAAACAGGATGAAGGCCATGGCGGTGCTTCGGGCCAGGCTGCTTGATATGGAACAACGGAAACAATCTGAAAGCATAGAT
>SOHS01000058.1 GCA_004377135.1 Dehalococcoidia bacterium
TCACTCAGGTGTTATAATAAAGCAGATTTTGCTACCTCGTGGGGATATGAGGAATGGCTGTCCAGTTAGAGTTTTTGAAAAGCATTCTATACTTTTCCGCTCTTGACCTTGCTGAGCTTGAGTCTATCAGAAAGCTCATTTTCGAGAAGATTGCTGATAGGGCGGAAATGGTCTTGCTTGAGGGCGAATCGGCTGAGAATTTGTATTTTGTTGCTTCGGGGGTGGTGAAAGTGTTCAAGACCTCGGTCGAAGGGAAGGAGCAGATCTTGAGCATCGTACGCCCCGGGGAGTCCTTCAATGATGTCTCTATCTTTGATGATGGTCCAAATCCCGCCAGCGTTCGGACTATGGGCCCCGTTCTTCTTTATGGGATAAAGAAGAGTTACATGGAAGCTATCCTCCGGGATCATCCACAGATAGCATTGAATGTAATTAAGGTACTGGCAAGGCGAGTACGTCACCTCTTATCGCTGGTTGAGGACCTGTCTTTCAAGCATGTCATCGGCAGGGTAGCCAAGATACTCCTTGAGCACATCGGAGGTGAAATGGGCCGTGGGCCACGGCTTACACAGCAAGAAATGGCAGCTATGGCGGGTACTGCTCGGGAGGTAGTGGGTAGGTCGTTAAAGGAATTAGAGGAGGCAGGGGCAATCAAGTTGGATCGCCACCGCATAATAATTAGGGATAAAGAAGCTCTCCAAAAGATAATGGAGGTGTCTTCTTGAGACAAAAATCACAGACGGATGGCAAACTTTACTTTTATAATAATTAAAAATGGAGACTGAAATCAGTGGTTGAAATGCCTGTTATAGAACCCCAAAAGTGTGATGGTTGTGGGTTATGTGTTGGCGTGTGCCATTGCAACGCCCTGGCGATAGTTAACAATGTTATTACTATTATCAAAACAGTGGAGTGCGACTGGTGTACGGATTGCGAAGCTGTTTGCCTCACTGGAGCCATAAGTTGCCGTTTTGAGATAATTATCGAAGAGTCCTAGAGACCAAGTAAAACCTTTTATACAATAGTTTCACCCGTATTCCCAGCTAATCTTTTAATGTCCCATGTTTCCCTATCCCGTCGCCATCTCTGTATGAGATAAAAGTCGCATACAATGATCGCCTTCTTACCTATAATAGGTTTGCGTGAAGGATGCAGTTGCTTGAACGAAGAATATAAAGGAGGTGAAGATGATCACTGTTTTAAAAAACGTTGAAGATAAAGAACAAGTTTCTTCTGAGGACGAGAAACTGGATTCGGTTGATGAGGAGATTGACGAAGAAGAAATCCCTGAGCTTGAGATTACTCCTCAAAAGCAGAAGTTTGAGCTTGATGAGGACTCGTTGGATTTATATTTGGATGAGGTGGGGCAGACTTCTCTTCTCAATGCTGAAGAGACAAAAATGCTGGCCAGCCATATAGAGGATGGGAAGCATCTTGTCCGACTTGAGAAAGGCTGGATTGCCGAATATGGTGCTCAGGCGTCGGCAATTGATTTATTGTCAGCATTGGCGTCGCGCCTCAGTCGAGCGCATTTGCTTTTCGAAGCTCTCTACCGGTATCTTGAACTCCCTTCGCACTGGACGATAGCAGAGAAGGTATCACACCCAGATCTACGTCGTGCAATCGATGGCAAGATTGATCAACATTTATCCAGCGCTATAGCTGAAATTATCGGCGTGAGTCAAGCCAGAGCCGATAAGAGCTTAATCGAATTATCGCTGGATAGCCGGCTGATACCCTGGCCTATAATGGAAGAGGCGAGCCAGAAAGATTCCCTGGCTGAATTTGGGGAGGTGCTGCAGTCGCCGGAATTCCGTGACAAACTGGAAGAACGTCGCTCAGATATTGTTAAGCACTTTGAACAAATAAGAAACAAGGCGCGCCAGGCAACCAATCAAATGATTCAGGCCAATTTGCGCCTGGTCATAAGCGTGGCCAAGGGACGCATTGATTTGGGCGTGCCTCTATCTGACCTTATCCAGGAAGGCAATATCGGGTTAATGCAGGCAGTGCAGAAATTTGACCATCGCAGAGGCTATAAGTTTAGTACCTACGCTATTCCCTGGATCTGGCAGGCAATCAACAGGGCAGTCAATGACCAGTCGCGCATTGTGCACCTGCCGGGACACGTAGTTGATGATTTGACGAAGCTATCGCGTGCAAAGAATAATTTAGCTCAGAAGCTTGGTCGGCAGCCGACTGAGAAAGAACTGGCTTCTGAGACTGGATTGCCGTCCAAGAAAATAGAATCGCTGCTTACGGTGATTTCTGGCGTGCCTGTTTCTTTGGACAAACCTGTGGGAGAAGATGGAAGCCAAATTGGCGATTTCATCGCAGATCAGACGATTGTGCAGCCTGAGGAGCAGTCCAGTGAAAGCCTGCTCAGGGAAGAATTGAGCAGAACACTAGAGTCACTGACACCCCGAGAGCGACGCGTCATTGAGTTGAGATTTGGGCTGAACAATGAGTACAGTCGGACCCTCACAGAAGTTGGCACAGAGTTGGATCTCAGCAAGGAGCGAATACGCCAGATTGAAAAAGAAGCACTGGCTAAGCTGCGCCATCCAAGTCGCAGCCGCGAGTTGATAGGGTATCTGGGATAACGAGTTTCCAGGCTGTTTAAATTTGATTCATTATTCGCAGAAAAAAGAGGATGCAGGGAGTAGGCCGTACAGGATTCGAACCTGTGACACCCTGATTAAAAGT
>SOHS01000148.1 GCA_004377135.1 Dehalococcoidia bacterium
AATGCAACGCCGAGCCAGGTCGCAACACTGCCCATTATTCCCATGCGACCGCGATTACGCTTGGTGAATTCGGGTCCCGTCCACATTTCCTTCATGGTTATCACCTCCTTTCTTTGTATTTAAGATTTCGGCAATCCTATCCATCTTGGCGTTCTCTCCATGTATTCTCGGTAAGCATCACCATATTTCTCAAGGCACATGCGTTCTTCCGAGCCTGCATATATGAAGCCAAGACTCGTGTATACAATGGCCAGCAGCAGGAAAAGCCACGAAGTTGGAGACTGAGTGTAATCTTCGGTGATTTTATTGTCAATAGGCACCTGGTTACCGGCTCAGAGGAATACCACCTTACAGGACAAGCTAACTCAAATGCCAAACCCTGAACCTGAAAAATGCTTGAAGAGTTTCGAGGAATGGGTCACCGGTATCAAGAAGTGATATGACCATCCCTCGCCGCATGTTCACAGTCCTGCGCAGTCACGTCAAACCTCTATGAGCAGTAATCGACTGAAATAAAAATGGTAGCCGTCTTATGGCTCATTTCTAACCAAAAAATTTCTTTTTAGCTGAAGCTGCGGCCAGGGGAGCTATCGCTATCCACAGTGTAATGTTTATCAGCATGGCTGTGACGTAGTTAATATCCACACCGATGCCCAGCCTCACAGCGATAGCATCCCAGAGAAGCATGAGGAAGAACGAACTCAAGAAGAAACCCGGTATCGCCGCTAATATTCTGAAGTAACCCATTTTAGCCCTCCTTTGTTTTATTTTTGTAGCACTGACTCAATTTCCTGATAAGCCTGGGAGAGAATTTGGTGAATCTGCTCTGCTTTATCGGTATCCATACTGCGAAAGCCATAACTGAGCAAATGTTCGAGCGCATGGTACTCCTTCATTACCATAACCATCTTGCCGATGCTCTTAAAACTCCACTTATGTTTCATCTTCCTTCTTACATCGTCGGCGACATTACTTTGATTCGCCAGAAACTTAAGACCCTCTTCCGTAATCGAGTAAATCTTTTTGCCTTCCTGTTCATTGGAACTGGCATATCCCATTTCTTCCAACATTTGGAGAGTAGGGTAGATAACTCCGGGGCTCGGTTTATAAAAACCGTAGGACTGTTCCTCAAGCTCCCGGATGATATCATAACCGTGCCTTGGTTTATCCTTCAACATGTCTAATATTACGTATTTGAGGTCGCCTTTCTGAAAGGAAGCCCATCGCCGTGAACCTCGAAAAAACCGTTCCTCGCTAAACATCCGGTCTCTAAACATTAAATCCTCCTTTCTTTCACATTGACTAACGTGGCATAAATAATATCTAGATATATCTAGATATATCTAGATATTATTATACACTAAGCCCCTGTTTTGTCAAGAGGTTTCAAGAGGTTCTATAAAAAATTCTTTCTGGACTATCAGTTGGAAGGTAATATCATTACCTATGGTGGGCGGTAGAGGATTTGAACCTCTGACCTCCTGTGTGTAAGACAGGCGCTCTCACCGCTGAGCTAACCGCCCATGGTACGCCTGGCGGGATTTGAACCCGCGACCTCAGCCTCCGCAGGGCTGCGCTCTATCCAGCTGAGCTACAGGCGCATATAAACCCATTAAAATGGTGCCGAAGGAGGGATTTGAACCCTCACGTCCATAAGGACACTACGCCCTGAACGTAGCGCGTCTGCCTTTCCGCCACTTCGGCATCTAATCCCCCACCTCAAATTCTCTCTTTGCCAGGGCGATACAAACAATTGCCACTATCCCCAAAATGCCTAATGGAAGGACGCAAACAGCCCCGGCTAAAGACAGGCCAAAACTTCTCCTTCTTAAGGCCCAGATGCCACCTAATATGGCTATTATACCCAGAACAACAAGAAGTCCTCCCATAATAATAAACCAAGGTGAGCCGACAGGTATAATATGTTCAAACCAGATGCCTGGATATAATGAAAAGTCCCACAGCCTGAACTGTATGCCGAGCTTTGCTGAGGCCAGCATAATCCCTCCACCATTTACCTCAAATGCCCCCGCTACGATGCTTAATATTCCACCAGCGCTGAGGAACCCTATCCTGTCACTATCATTAGAAGCCATTTCCTTTTCTCCTCATTTTATGGCGGGCAGTACAGGATTTCAACCTGCGACCTCAAGGGCATTGCGCCCTGAACGTAGCGCGCCTGCCTTTCCACCACTTCGGCATCTATTTCTGTTATTAGAATTCTTTCTTTGATACTGAGACAAAAATAATTGCCAGTATCCCCAAAAGGACTGTCGGCAGTATACATATAGCCCCTGCTAAGGACAGGCCAAAACTCTTCTTGTTCAGAGCTGAGATACCACCTGCTATCCCTATTGCGCCCAAGACCAGAATAAGTATTCCCACAATAATAACTATAGCTGGTAAGAAATCTACCACAATCTCACCCCATGGGACCCACGGGATTTGCGGAAGAGGCACACACAACGGGCCCCGTATAATATTTTGAATTACTATACCCACCACTATCCCTCCTGCAATTACCTCCAATACTCCCCCTATTATGCTCAAGACTCCGCCGGCGGTAAGTAACCCGCTCTTTCTATTACCATTAGATTCCATTTCTTTTCCTCCTTATTTCATGGTGGGCAGTACTGGACTTGAACCAGTGACCTCTTGCGTGTGAAGCAAGCGCTCTAACCACTGA
>SOHS01000079.1 GCA_004377135.1 Dehalococcoidia bacterium
GAGTTTTTTAAAAGTCTCGAGAGAGCAGGGGTAAAGGTAGGCTTACGTGACGGCCGCCCATTCCGTGCGGTTACTCACCGCATGGTCTCATCCTCAGATATTGACGAAGCACTAACACGCATCGAAGCAATTTGTCGTAGGCTCCGTTGTCGGACCTCAGAATAACCTCGGCATGACAGCATTACAGCAGTTGTTCTGTTCATTTATCTCAGGCTGGCCTACATAGATTGTTTGACGAGTGACCTGGCGGCGACCTTATCTCTTTGCCCTCCGGCGTCTTCTAAGCCGGATTACCAGAGGTAAAGTCTAATTCATCCCTTAGCGCTTAAAAGCGACCGGAAAACTGCACAATCCGGCACAATGTTCAATTGTCTGAGGCACATGCACCCGTTCAGCGCACACTACGAGAGAAGGACAAAAGATTATTAGCAACAAAATTTCCAGCAGTGTTGAAGAACTCTATGATGACCTCTTTGATAAACATACCGCTGGCAGCAACAGATTCTAGCACAAGATGAATGCCTGATGGTGGTCCGGGTGGGACTGGAGGTGGTGCTGGAGGAACTGGTGGGATAACCACAACTGGAGGCGACAAAGTGGTGAAGGTGTAGTCGTCCGAAATGGCAACAAACTCCGTACCGGGAATGGCTGCCCTTACTCTAAAGTGATAGGTGGTCCTCGGACGAAGCCTGATTAAGGTCACACTATGCTCCGAGACAAGAGTGGTATCCTCATTGGTCTCAAAGCGATAGTCAGCTATGTCATCATGAGGCTTGGTATCATAGAATACCTGCGAGGTGGCAGCGTCATTCGTTTTCCAGGATATGGTAGCTGTGAAATAGCCGATGTCCGAGGTAGAGACTTCATAGGTTACCAGTGGAACAGAGCCTGTAATCCCCGTAGCCCCGGTTGCTGCCATGACGCGCCCGGCGGGCAACATCAGGCAGACCAGCAAAATCACACGGCAAGCCGCCTTCCATTTCATTTAACTCATACCCCGCCGTCTCACGGCAAGAAAATAGACCAGTAACCCGACGACTATAACACCAGCCACCACGCCGCCGATTAGCGGCCAGTTCACCCCGGCAGGCGGCCCCACCATAACTGCCCAGATGCTGAGCTGATTGGTGTTGGCGCTTATCGTCATTGCTTCCCGGTCCAGATTCGTCTTGAGCACGGCCCATCGGCCGTCTGCCATGTCCCAGCGGGCCAACTTTAACCTTGCTGCCTCGCCCTCGGCTCTCTCCAGGTCGGCCGACAGGTATTTCACGGTTACCGTTGCTTCCTTGGCCAGCAGGCCGGGCAGGCCGTCAACACGAAAGGCGGTTGCCGCCAGGCTATAACCGGATGGTAGAGGGGGAAGTTGATCTAGTGGATAACCCCGCAGTGAAATGTCCACATCACTAAACACCGCGCCCTGGGGGAAGGTGACAGAGAATCTCCCGTCCTCTGTCTGCAGGGTTGAAGCGCTGTCGGCGGTGAGCGTTATGCTGACCGGTGGGGCCGGTGGCACATACGGCATTCCCACTTCAAAGCTGCCTTCCGCTTCATCAAGCAGGGTGCCGTCCTCAAGAAAAACGCTGGCTTGTGCATCATATGTGCCCGGGTCAAGGTCACGGCCGGGAATCCATTCTGCGACAAGCTCCCGCGAATATCCGGGTATTACTACTGCCCAGCTGGTTCTCACGATGTCCAGGATATCTCCCTGGGCATCGAAAATGGTTACGCTGCTTTGAACCTCGTAATGGACATTACCTTCATTGGCATAGGTTACTTTTATGGGAATGGGCTTGCCGGATTCGACCGGCTCAGACCCGATGAATTTTATACTGCCCTGCTGTACCAGGTACGACCCGGCGATAGTGAGCCTGACCAGGATACCCAGGCGGCTGACGGTTGTAATCGCTTCCCCGTCTCTGGGCGTGGCAACAACGAGGACAACAGCATATCTGCCGCCGTCAGTTCCCTGGGGAACGGAGACAGTCAGGTCAATCTCCTGGCTTTCACCTGGCTCAAGAGAGAATTCGGCAGGATCGAAGTTGATGTACGCCACCGCTGATAAAGGGTTGGTATCGGGCTCCAGCACTTCAGTGCTGCCGCCTATTCCCTGCCCATAACCCGCCAGTTTTACCTCGAAATCCATGGGTTTGTCCGAATCATTGCTCACGGTGATGGAGGGCAGAGTATGCTGACCTTCGGGCACCAGCATATCCATAGAGCCGGGGCTGATACCTAGCTGGGCCAGAGTTGGAGAAGTGACCAATGCCAGTGCCATCAGTGCTATAAATATACCAGTAATAATCTTCATTTCTCGGTCACCGTAAAGGTAATTGTTATAGTATAACCTGTGGCAATCGCATCTGTGTAAGCGACTGACTGGCTAACGTAGAACGGCACATCATACGTGCCAGCCGTACTTACATCCAGGAAAGTCTGCGATGCATCCGCCGGGTCAAGGTTATCGGCAGCGGGGCCCATCGAAAGTTTATTAGCCAGTACGTAGCTCCCGCTGGCCATATAGCCCGTGTTGCTCGTATTGGCATCTATGCCGGTCACGGTGTAACCATCGGAGTTGTCGCCCGCCAGGCTTCCAGTGGAACTGCCGGTGGCTGTCGCGCCCGGAGCCATTCCGCCCAGCCCTATCGCCGGCGGCGCTGTGAATGTGTACCCCGGAGGGGCGACTGAAATACCAAGCCCGTCGATAATGTAGCTCGCCTTGCAAACGATAGAGATCTCATCGTTGCCGGCGAAAACCAGCCCGACAAAGCTGCCATCTTTATCTACCACGGAGCCTGAGTCACCCGACGCTTCGAATGGCTGGGGTATTGCAATCTGGTCATAGAAGTACGCCCACATATTCGTATCGTACTGAACCCAGCCGGCGGCATTGGTGGAATATACTGTTCCTTCAGTTACACCAGTCGTCCGCCCGGACTTCCTCACGGTATCCTCCTCTGCGACCGTTGTCGTCCCTGAAACCTGGTAATTGCCCGTCTCACCGAATTGCCAGCCGCTCAGCCCCTCAACCTCAGGGTCAAGAGCGGCTATTGCCGCATCGGCGTAGTTGTACGTCGGGTTAGGTCTATTAGAATTGTTGTAGAAAACGATAGGGATGTAACTCTCCAGCGCCCCGACCTGATTGGCTGATGTCCCTCCATCCAAGGTTCCCGGCTGAATAATGGCTGTCCCCAATTCAAGAAAAGCACTGTCGTCGGGATCCATTGCTATAACATGAGCATTTGACAGAATCTTGTTATCGTAAGTCACCATGCCCAGGGTTCCGGCGTAGATGTACTGCTCCCCGGCTAGGGCTGATACGCTTATCCCCCCGATAAGAGGTCTGACTACCCCTGTCCTGTCGGGGCTTATCTGATTTACCTGGCCGGGGACTATCGGTTCTGCCACCGCAGTCGGAAGTGCCTGAAACCTCCCGGTGACTTCCCTCCGCACAGGGAAGCCTTCAAACTGGTCGGAGACAATCCCCTTCGCCTGCTCATTCTCCAGGAATACGACGATTTCGCCCTTTCCCTCCAGGTGGGCGATGCCGGCAAATCCGGGCACGCTTATTAGTTGCTGCTCCAGGACTTTCCGTGCCTCCGCCAGTGACTTTCCCTGGCCTGGATTTCCGCCGGCCAGAGGCGGCCCGGAAGCAAAGAACAGCAGGCCAAAAAGGACCAGCAGCGCTATGAAAACGCGCACGATTATCTTCACATCACGGTCAACCCTCATGGCTTATAGAATAATACAACCACGACAACACACACGCAGTAGTGTTCGCTCACTACCGCCGGTAGTTAATAGCGCCCAGCTGAGTATTCTTTGTTCCTTGTCCGCAGCGCTTAAGACTTCTCTGTAACGGTGAAGGTAATGTTTAAGCTGTATGAACCAGGTGTGTCGGTATATTCGACCAACTGGCTAACATAGAGATCAATACTTTCGGATGCGGGGCCCGTACTATCTACCCAAGTCTTTCCAACATCGGCAGTCACGTATCCAATAATCTCCTCGTCGCTTATCTCAAGCTTATTGCCCAGTGGAGTACCTCCGCTGGTCGTCATGTAGCCCGTGTCGGTCGCCTTGGCGTCTATGCCGGTCACTGTGTAGCCAGCGGGATTGTTGCCCACTAGGTACCCATTGGTCGAGCTACCTTCATTGGGTACGTCCAGAAACATGGTGTAAAGTTCTATTTCGGAGGGCGCTGAGAAAGCGTAACCTGCTTGTACACTCCCACTAATAACAGTGGTGTCAGCAGCTAGGACCGTACTTGGCACCACCAGGACAGTTACAAATACCAGCACCACCCCAAAGGTCAAGATTCTCTTCTTCATACTTTAACCTCCGTTTTGTTTATTTTCGCTCCACCCCAGAGATATATTTGAGGTGTGTCTTCTCACCCAGGACCGACCCGCCTTCTCCTTCAGGAGAAAATCTCCATGGGCACAATAGTAGTCATCTTGGGATTTCCGTTCCGTTAGTTTGGGCGTCTTTCCCCTTTTTGGAATTACCTTCGTATTAGCTATTACCTTTGCCGTAGTACCTTTGATATATATGTAGTCGCTAAAAAAAGGAAAAATCCCTCATTTCTCCCAGTACTTTTCTACTATGCTGATTATACTAATAGTACCCCCTACTGTAAAGATGATTTATCCTCACTTTAATTCACAAATCTTCACAATCTCTAAAATGGCACTGTATTCTCGCGGCACACAGAGCCCAGGTGTCCTATTCTCTTGATTCGCCGGCGGACCCAAGTCTAGGAGACAGTGCAAACGGTTTTCCTCTGGCGGCAGTCGCTCACTAGCCAGGGCAGTCCCCGCTTGTTTGGTACTGAACAAAAAGGCAAATCGTTCGTTTAATTTCCTCGAACCTCGTGGGGTAGTCAGGCAATTGCCAAGCCATTTCAGGAATACTTTGAATCTCGGCTCTTTGCCTCTCGGCGTCTTCTGAGCCAGATTACCAAAGGCGGAATTGAATTTATCCCTTAGCGCTCAAAGTACTCATCGAACTGCACAATCCGTCAAATTGTTCAACAGGAGATTCAAAGACCGGATAAGCGGACTATGTACCTTTTTGCCTATGGTGTAGCTGTGCTTGTAGTTCACGGTACTTGTTGATGTATTCGTGGATTGCTATCACAACAGCGGCGTGGCTCCAGGTCAGCGGTGAGACACTGAGCGGAGCATAATTATGCGGATGAACCTGTTCGGCAATAACACCACTTGGGAGAGTATAGTGTTTAGCCCAGGTGAAGATTTGGAGGGCTGGCTTTAAATCGTCTATCGATTGAGCCCTGGCAATATGGTATTGTGCCACCCACATAGTGCAGATAAACCAGGGGTTACCGGGGATATTAGTGATGTCCTGACTGATTTGCTGATAGCGGTCGTTCTCATAGCGGGCGACACCTCCCACCTTAGTCTTGCACCAAAGCCTGCCTATAATTGCCGCCATCGTGCTCTCAATCAGGGGATCAGTAGCCTGGAGCATGCCGAACAGAAAAGGACCGCAAATACTGCTATCGATAGTGTAGTCCGGCTCCACCACACCGTCAGCATCAACCGTGATTGAGCGCAGGAAGCGTCCCAACTTCTTGTCAAAAAGATACTCAATAGCGGCCTCTTTTATCTCAGCAGCAGCCTGGCGGTATTGTTTTGTAAGTGCTACCTCACCAAACGTTTCCGTGAAGTTGGCCGCAGCTTGTAAGCCTGCCCAGACCGCAGCAACGGTAAAAGAGTGGATACCACGGCGTTCCTCCCAAAGGTCATATGAAGGTGCCGGAAGGTTCGTATAAGGCTCTCTATAGCTAGCCATAAAGTCGGCAGCGTTCTTAATCAGCTTTTGATAAAGGGAACGGATGTGCTCTACATTGTGGAACTTATGGTAGTGGTGCCAGAGGCTGTATATTACTAAAGCAGTCTCATCCTCTTCAATTGGCAGTTGCAGCTTGCCCTCCTCGTCTGCCCAGGGCATCCACTGGCCCGCCAGATACCCGTCAGCGGTATACTTATGAAGGAGATAGCCTTCACTGGTGATGGCATTGGCGCAAAAATCGAAGAACTTGTGGCTGACTTCATCATAGTTGGCCATGTCGAAGGCCTTAGCTACGAAGGCGCCATCACGACCCCACACATAGGAATAGGTGTCCCCCAGGACGTCGGTAATGTCCGAGTCAGTGCTGGCGATGATAGCACCACGGTTATCGATCTGCACGCGCATGGTGAGCAAGCTGCGTCTGTACAAATCCAATATAGGAGTCGGCAGGCCGGCAAAGTCCAGCGATTCCTTATTCACCCATGCTCGCCAGTAATCACGGGTGCGTATGATGAATGACTCAGGTCCACGTTCCTTGACCAGAGCGTTGAGTTCCTCGACTCCGTGGAAGTGGGTACTGGCCGCCAGCCAGTGGTAAATGGTTGAGCTTCCTCCAGCGGGCACAGCCTTCTCATAGAGCCCGATGACGCCCTCAGCGAAGCCGCAGGTAAGAGGCACCTTCTCCAATTTGCCGTCTTCGGCATCGCGCCGTGCACTTGGCTTACCTTCTGATTTTGTGCTTCCGGTTGTCCAGTCATCAATGCCAATCCTTCCATTTACCTGGCCACCTGCCAGGAAATAACGCTGCTCCATGTACATCACCAACGCGCTCAGTCCTGGGTGGTAGTAGATAGTATCGCTTGTTTTGCAGCCTAGAATCCGTAGCTCATAATGGAAGAATAGACGTACGTCGCGGGGGTGGTCTCGTTGATTGACGATATTAACTCGTCTAAAGAAGATGTCCCTGTGAAAGTCCACTAGGTCAGAAAAGGTGAGGGTAAGCCCCATAGTCGGATTAGTGGCAGTAACACGGGTGACCAGACTCTCGCTTTCATAAACCATTTCCTTTTGCCACTCGGGACCGTCAAGCCAGGCGAAGTTTCCATCAACCCAAATGCCAGTACGTGATACACAACCTTCGGCATGGTTCTCCTTGCCGACATAAGGATAGTAGATATCCCTGATGTTGTAATCAGTATCGAAATTGATGAGCAGGTTGCCATTGCCTACAGGTAAGTCTCTAGGCATGTTAGTTGTTACACTACCCTCCTCTCTCGCTTTAATACACTATTACAGACCTCTAGGGTTTTCTGAGATGCCGGGTTCCGTGAAAGTCTCTCGGCAGTCTCTCGGGCACGCTCAGCCGTAGTCTTTCTAAGTCCGGCCGATTTAATACAGTATTATAGACCTCCAAGGTTTTCTGAGCTACCTGATCCCATGAGAATTTTTCTGCGGTTTCCCTGGCACGCTCACCCATGGTCTCTCTAAGTTCAGCATTTGAAAGCAGCAACTCGATTTTTTCTGCCAGGCCGTTGACATCGGAGGGGGCTCTAAGTAGGAGGCCATTTACCCCATCGATTATGAGATAGGCAGCTCCGGCAACCCTGCTGGTGATTACAGGCAAGCCGCTGGCCATAGCCTCGACTATGACCAGACCAAAGGGCTCATATATGGTAGGAAGAACGAATATATCGCTAGCAGCATAGTATTCCCAAAGATTGCTGCTGTGGGGGACAAAGATTATTCTGTCCCTCACCCGCTTTAACTCCGCAAACTGGCCGTAGAATTTCTCGTCACCGCTACCACAGATAAAAAGTTTGACATCCGGCCTCTGACCGAGCGAAAGTGCTTCCATGATATGAAGCACTCCTTTTCTCTCCCAGTCACCTCCGGCGAACATCAGTAATGAATCACTAGGGGATACACCATGCTCTTGCCTGATCTGGCCTCTATAGAGCAGCCGATTAGTCGGGTGGAATCTGAGGGTATCTACTCCATTAGGGATTACGATGATGTTTTTGGCGACATCACCGTAATGACGGGCAAACTCTTTTTGCATAGCCTGGGAAACCACAATGCACGCTTTAGAGCTGCTGCGGCTAATTATCAGCCTCTCAACAAAGCATAGCAGGCTACGATACAGCCTGTGGTCCAGAGCTTTCAGTTTTTGCCAGACACTCCTGCATGGTATCTTAATTATGTTAACTTCTTCGAGACAGCGGCACTCCCTCTCACAGAAATGAGAGGTGATAACGTTTGAAGAAAATGCAGAGTCATACCCTGTCGAATGGATGATGTCAAAGTCTGTTTTTCTGAGGAGGGAAAGAGCGGCAAGGAGTAAAGTACTGGATATCAAGAAGGTAATGTGTGCCAAAGACTTGGCACATCTGAGTTCTGGCACCTTATAGTGTTTAACTTTGAGTAAGTCAATTCCATTTATAGTATTGGAAAAAACCGAAACCTGATGGTCCTCACAAAGCCTTTCGACTAGGTGAGCGGTGACGGTCGCTGGCCCTGCTTCAAAGTTAACATGATGCGCAATGAAAGCAATCTTCAAGCTTATCTCCAAAAGGGGCCTCTAGCATAGGGACTTAATATATGGTGCTTTTGCGGGAGAGCACCAGACTTTGGTTCAAAGAGCTAGTGCCAACCCTACCACCAAGGCCGCCGCTAAATGGCGCTTGCCATTTGGAACTATAAATATTATACCACAATGGACACGGTGTGCCTAGAAACTTACTCTATGTCAGCTGCTGCGCAAGCGGTCGAATCTAAACAAAGGGTGCAAGCTCCAAAGTAAGGAATACAATTAACATTGAGATGAACAAAAAGCCAAATTGTTCAGTAGATCAGCTAAAAAGAGCTATGTTCATTAG
>SOHS01000075.1 GCA_004377135.1 Dehalococcoidia bacterium
GAGATAATTCCTGGTGTAACCTTTTCAATTTATCTTCGAACATAGCAAGCTTTTGTTTCTCTCTATCAATAACCTGAGACGGCGCTTTGCTTAAAAAGGCATTGTCTCTTATCCTGGCTTCAAGTTGGGCGATTCTTCCTTTGATTTCTTCGCTTTCCCTTACCAGTCGTTGTTCTTCGGCACGCCGGTCCACCATGCCTGCCAAGGGCACAACTACCTCAGCCTCTTTCAACACCAAGACCAGGGCTTTATCTTTAGTGGGTTCCCTTTCCTGGCGACCGAGTAGCGTTAAAGGCCGAACTTTAGCCAGTGTTTCTATTATATTTGCTTGTGTGATAAAACCCGAAAGAAGCTCACCAGTATAAACTCGGGCTTCAATCCATCTGTTTGGCTTTACCTTGTATTGAGCCCGAACGTTACGGATGGAGCGGATAATCTCTATTACGGAATCCATTACTCGCTCTGCTTCTGGAGCAAAGGCTTTATCGTCAGCGAAGGGATAAGGAGCTATCATTATGGAAGCCGGCATTTGCCCTTTGTCAGGTAGACGCTGCTTTAAACTTTGCCACAATTCCTCGGTAACGAAAGGCATGAAAGGATGTAAAAGACGCAATGATTTTTCCAATGTATTGACCAGGAAAGGCAAAGGTGACGGGGTTAATTGGCCACGAAGTCGTATCTTGGCAATTTCAATATACCAATCACAGAACTTCGACCAGACAAAATCGTAAATCTGCTGCTCTGCTTCACCAAATTGGAACTCTTCCATCAGCCCGATAACATTTTTAACAAGCTTGTTAAGCTGGCTATCAATCCATTGGTCTTCTATTCCCTGTGGTTGCTGCTCGGTTGCCTGAGCTTCTAGTCTTTCGGCATCCAGGCTCCGAAGGATAAACCTAGTGGCATTCCACAATTTATTGATAAAATTGCGGCTGGATTCCAATTTACTTTTGCCCAGATTTATATCATTCCCCGGTGCAGTCCCGGTAGTTAGAGCAAATCGGAGAGCGTCAACACCATACTTGTTTATAGCTTCGGCAGGGTTTATAACATTCCCTCGCAATTTGCTCATTTTCTCTCCGCTCTCATCCCGGATCAGGCCATGGAGGTAAACGGTGCGGAAAGGTATCTCGCCCGTATCCTCCAGTCCCATCATAATCATCCTGGCGACCCAGAAGAAAAGGATGTCATAGCCAGTTTCCATTACCGAGCCGGGATAGAAATAGCGAAGGTCAGCAGTGTCCTCTGGCCAGCCTAGCGTAGAATGCGGCCATAGCGCTGAGCTGAACCAGGTGTCAAGGACATCAGGGTCCTGGATGATTTGTTTTGAACCACAATGCATACAAGCTGAAGGCTCATCCACTGATACCGTCAACCTGCCACAGTCCTGGCAATACCATACTGGGATGCGATGCCCCCACCATAGTTGTCGGCTGATACACCAATCCCTGATATTTTCCATCCAGTCAAAATATATCTTGGCGAAGCGTTCCGGAATTATAGTGACCCTGCCATCTTTAACAGCCTCGATGGCAGCTTTAGCTAAGGGCTGTGTTTGGACAAACCATTGCAGACTGACTTTGGGTTCAATCATCGTCTGGCAACGACCACAATGTCCTACCGAATGGGAGTAGGGCTCGATTTTCTCCAGAAGTTTTTTGTCTTTTAGGTCGGCTAATACCTTATCTCGACAGGCAAACCTTTCCAATCCTTGATATGGCCCGGCGTTTTCGTTCATAGTAGCATCGGGGTTCATGATATCTACCAGTGGCAAATTATGTCTCTGGGCTACTTCGAAGTCTGTGGGGTCATGGGCTGGAGTTATCTTCAATGCTCCGGTGCCGAAAGAAGTATCAACAGCATCATCAGCGATTATGGGGATTTCCTTATCGATAATGGGGAGGGTGACACTCTTGCCTATGAGTTTTTTGTAGCGCTTATCTTCGGGATTCACCGCCACAGCCGTGTCGCCGAGGAAAGTTTCCGGTCGGGTAGTAGCTACGGTGACGAAGCCCTCGTTTTCGGTTAGAGGATAGCGGACATAGTAAAGGTGTCCGACAATATCTTTATGTTCTACCTCGAGGTCGGAGAGGGCAGTTTGGCAGCGGGGACACCAGTTTATCATTCGCTCTCCACGATAGATTAACCCCTTATCGTACAAACGTACGAAGGCAGTGCGGACTGCTTTGCTCGGGCCTTCATCAAGGGTGAACCTCTCTCTTGCCCAATCACAGGAAGCTCCCAGTAGCTGATGTTGATGTCTGATATTCCCCCGGCTCTTGTTAGCCCATTCCCAGGTCAACTTAGTGAATTTCTCTCTACCAATCTCATCCTTAGTTTGCCCTTGTTCAGCTAGTTGCCTCTCTATAACCACTTGTGTGGCGATGCCAGCGTGGTCGGTTCCCGGTAACCACAACGTAGGCTCCCCTTTCATCCTGTGCCACCTGACCAGAATATCTTCCAGCGTCGCGGTCAGAGCATGCCCCAGGTGAAGTTCACCGGTAACATTGGTGGGCGGCATGATAATGACAAAAGGCTTCTTGCTGGAGGCTATCTTAGGAACAAAGTAGCCCTGCTTGAGCCAGAAATCATACCATTTCTTTTCTATCTTGCCTGGCT
>SOHS01000044.1 GCA_004377135.1 Dehalococcoidia bacterium
ACCACCAGGCGTAGGTTTGCTTCGGTGAGGTGCTTTTCTGCTGCTTTTGCTTCGATCTGTAACTGTTCAAAGTAAGCTTTGAACTCACTGCCATAAGCATCAATCTGGGATAAGAAACTGTCATCAGTCAGGAGAGACTTTAGTTTTTGCCACGAAGTTTTATCTCTAGCCAGGAGCTCTAGCAACTGCGGGGGCAGAAGTTGACTGTTTATGGACAGATTTACTATGGCTTCTTCGGCCGCAGTAGTTCCTTTGTCTACCCCTTCAGCGATTGCCGCTATTAACGATGAGTCTATAACATTGTCGATGGCGGAGCGAAATTCAGGATTCCTGATCGTCTCTACCACATTGCTGGAGGGATCAATGCCGCCATATTCTTCGACAATCTGAATAACCTGGTATGCTTTGGATAATTGAGAAATTACGTGAATACCTGTGTCAACGGGTGAAGGGAATTTCTTGTATTTCCTGAAATGGTTGTCTTCGATTCTTTCTAGGCTTCTGCCCAGTTCTATCTTCCGGCATAGTAACCTTTCTTCATGGATATTGAGAAGTGGCACTCTGCCGATTTCCTGAAGATACATACGAGCTGAGTCGTCAATTACCTCATATTCCCCTATTGGCGGCGGAGGCTTGATCTCCTCAGCTTCTTCGGCGGGGAATTCCCCGCTTTCTTCTTTTTCTTCAGCTTCCTCGGCTGAGGTGCTGTCATCCGCAACTTCGGCTTCATCGCTGAGTAAGCTTTCAGCCAATATATCATCACTATCCAGGTTGATGCTTCTTCCTTTAGCCATTGTTATTTCTCTTTCTTGAGGAAGACCTGCTGAAGTTGTTGCCCGGAATTTGTGGTTGTGTTAATTTGTTGGGGGAAATTCAACCCTTGGCTTGCTTGCCTTGCCAGTCTGCCTCCCAGTCGCTCTTATTGTAGCACAACGTCCGTAGTTTGACAAAGAGCCGATTGCTCACTCCTTCAGTAGACCAGCTCTGCCCGTGTCTCTTGAATCGCTCACCCGTTCTGGTCGGAGAGGAGGTATCTCTTGGCAACGAAAAGTTATGTCGCAACTATTCTCCACGAGACGCTAGTGGCTTTAGCTTCAAGGGGATTGCACTTTAGTCAGAATTGTTGGGTCACTTTCTGATGATTTGAGTAGCGCGTGAATTAGGATAGCAATTCGGTATTTCAGCCATTTTAACGATAAGCCCTGGTCTATTACTTTACGCTTCGCCTGGAAGAAGAGATGTCCCTCAATCGTTGTGCCTGGGTAAGTAACTTTTTCCTCAGTCTGATATTCTCAGGAGTTACCTCAACCAGTTCATCATTATTTATAAAATCAATGGCTTGCTCCAGGCTCAACTGCATGGGATGAGTCAGCTTTACGGCAATATCGGATGTGGACGCGCGTATATTGGTCTTCTTCTTTTCTTTGCACACGTTGATGGCTATGTCCTGCAGCCGTGAATTCAGCCCTACTATCATACCCTCATAGACTAGCGTACCGGGTTCAATAAAGGTGAAGCCCCGCCCCTGGGCATTATTTAGACCATAGGTAACAGCTATGCCCTGTTCTGATGCCACCAGTACTCCATTACGAGTCGAAATTATATCTCCATGATAGGGTTCATAGCCAAGAAAAGTGGTATTCATGATGCTTTCACCACGTGTGGCGGTAGAGAAAGCATTACGGAAGCCAATGAGTCCTTTTGTAGGCACATGGAATACTAAACGCACATTATCATGGCTAGCGCTGCGCATATTCGCAAGCTGAGCTTGCCGCTTGCTCAGCATCTCGGTTAAAACTCCGATATGTTCATCTTTGGTATCAATGGTAAGAACCTCCACAGGTTCTACAAGATTACCGTCAACTACTTTGGTGATAGCTTCTGGCTTGGAGACCTCAAATTCATAGCCCTCCCGGCGCATGGTCTCAATCAGGATAGCCAGATGCAGTTCTCCCCTCCCTTTTACCAGAAAGGTGTCTGGACTATCTGTATCCTGTACTCGGAGACTGAGATTAGTTTCCAGCTCCCTGTAGAGTCGTGCCCGCAACTGGCGTGTGGTGCAAAAGCTCCCTTCGCGACCGGCAAAAGGTGAGGTGTTTACTCCAAAGGTCATCTCTACCGTCGGTTCGCCAATCTCTATGCGTGGTAGAGCTTCAGGCTGCTCCGGGCTGGCAATGGTATCTCCAATGTTGACTTTGTCGATACCGGTCACAGCTACTATATCACCCGCTTCGGCTTCCTCTACCTTCAAGTGCTTGAGACCGAGATAGGTAAACACTTCACTAATCTCATAATGAGTTACACTTCCATCAGCACCCACACTGACTACCGGGTCGTGTGGAGCAACCTTTCCTCTCCAGATTCTACCAATAGCTATCTTACCTTTGTGGCTGTCATAGTCTAGATTAGAAACCAGCATTTGAAATGGCCCACTTTCAATTTTCGGTGGTGGTACTTTTTCCAATATACATTCGAAGAGGGGAGTAATATCCCTGCCTTGCATGCCCAATTCAGCTACGGTAGTGCCTTCCCGTGCACTGGCATACAACACCGGGAAGTCAAGCTGGTCAGCACTGATAGCTAATTCTAAGAACAGGTCCTCGGTAAGTTTTAGCACCTCTGCTATCCGCGAATTTCGCCTGTCTACTTTGTTGATAACCACAATGGGTTTTAGACCCATTTCCATTGCCAGTCGAAGCACAAACTTAGTCTGGGGCATGGGACCTTCTATAGAGTCCACAAGAAGCAGACAACCATCAGCCATACTTACGACACGCTCTACCTCCCCGCTGAAATCAGCGTGTCCCGGTGTATCAATAATATTGATTTTGACACCCTGGTAAACTATGGCCGTATTCTTAGCCATGATGGTAATCCCTTTTTCTCGCTCAAGCGCATTCTGGTCCATTATTAATTCGCCAACCATCTGGTTATTTCGGAAAACCTTGCTTTGTTTGAGCATGGCATCTACCAGGGTAGTCTTACCATGGTCAACATGAGCAATAATAGCTATGTTTCTTATGTCGCTACGATAATTCATATATGTTCGCAATCATACACCTTAATTACTACAATTGGCATTATTATGATGTCCAGGAAGTTCAAATGCCAATTCACACTTTTCACGAGGAAGGTATGTTTAAGTGACATATCTTACTTCGATGTTGATAGCTATGGCAATGTGCCAAATGAGACTTTATTGCTCCTAGTCTCCATCAAGCAAGACAGCGTTTCGCCTCGTTCAGGTAACAGTTACCTTTTTGTACCACCCCGCTCATTTCGTATTGCACGCTGTCGTAATTGCTGTGAAGAGCGAATGTATCTATTAGCTGGTACAGGCATTGCGTAATCAAAGTTTTGCAGCCTCCGGTGCTCCAGTGGCGTGTTGAGAAGGTGCTCAAGAGCGCGCACCATGGGCGTATCTTCACTTGTCACGAATGTAAATGCGGTGCCTGTTTTGCCAATTCGTCCGGTACGGCCGATACGATTAATGTAGGCGTCCGTACTGTCAGGCATGTCGTAGTTAACAACGTGCGAAATATCCAGAACATCGATGCCGCGGGCGGCAATGTCAGTCGCCACCAGAACCTTAAATGAGCCAGCACGGAAGCCATCAAGCGCGGTTTGACGCTGGCACTGAGACATATTACCTTGCAATGAGGTCGCCCGATAGCCCGCTTTCGCCAGTTGCTGCGCAACACGCGCGGCACGGTGTTTGGTGCGGGTAAAGACAAGTACTGACTCCGTTTCAGTATGGCGTAAGAGTTCTATCAGCAGCGCAGTTTTGCGATGTTGCTTAACCGGATACAGTGTGTGAGACACCGTGGTTGCCGGTGATATGTGACCAATTTGTACCGTGACCGGGTCATGCAGGATTTCTTGTACCAGACGCCGGATATCATCAGGCATGGTGGCTGAGAAAAGGAGTGTCTGCCGCGGCTTTAGCAGACATCTCAAAATATTCCGGATGTCGGGCAGAAAACCCATATCAAACATACGGTCCGCCTCGTCGATTACAAGGACTTCCAGCTGTGATAAATCGATCGTACCTTTCCAAAGATGGTCGAGCAATCGCCCAGGGCAGGCTACGATGATTTCGATTCCATTACGCAGTCTCCAGGTTTGCTGTTCCATACTCACACCACCGTAAATGGCAATACTCCGCAACCCGGTTTGTTTCCCCAATTCATCTATAGTTTCATATGTTTGCTCAGCCAGCTCGCGTGTGGGCGAGATTATGAGAGCACCTACACGACCTCTTGGGCTTTGCAACAGACGCTGCAGAATTGGCAGTACAAAAGCTGCAGTCTTGCCGGTTCCGGTCTGGGCCAGACCAATGAGATCGCGGCCCTGCATAATTGGTGGGATGGATTTAGCTTGGATTGGTGTGGGTGTAATGTAACCGACTGCCTGTACACCAGCCATGATCCTCGGATGAAGATTAAAGGTTTCGAAATTCATTATGACTCCTTATGTCGGATAGGCTAATACCTTTTCTGCCTTCCGCCCCTGGGTCTACCGCCTCTGTCACTACCGTAACCACCACCGTAGCCACCACCCCTCCTATCACCATAGGACCCACCGCCTCTGTTGTCAGAACGAGGACGTGCCTCATTAACCACAATAGTTCGCTCTCTTAGCACTTTCCCGTTAAGGCCTGTGATGGCAGCTTCAGCCTCAGACTTTGAGGCCATTTCAACAAAGCCAAATCCCTTAGGCCGCCCGCTGAACTTGTCAGTCAGGATGCTTACAGATGTCACTTCTCCGTAAGCCAAGAATTCCTTCTGTAATTCCTCTTCGGTCACATCATAGGATAAATTACCTACATAGATTCTCATATTAGAACCCTCCCTTTTAAATTACTTAAATCTTAATTGCCTGTTTGTTGCATCGCGACTTGCAATGACATATCACACCAACACATTCTAAAAACATACATAACCTGGGTATCCCTGGACTATGTGTGCTATTGAAGCCAGGCTAGCGTTATCTGCTCAGCCCGACCTTATTGTAGCGATCGCTACAATACACCAATCTCCTTTCGTCAAACTTGAAGGAGACTTCGTCTTGCATGCTACACTTAGCATACATACCCGGAAGGTTTAATAGCGTGATGTATAGTTGTCGCCACCGCTTCCACTACGCTGTGCTTTTCTTGCTCGGCGGCATTGGGGACAGCGCTTAGGTTCATTCTGCAGGCCACGAGACGAATAGAACTCTTGTTCTCCAGCCGTGAAGATGAACTCTTGCCCACAATCGGAGCATTGAAGTGACTTATCTTGAAAACTCATTGGATAACCTCCTTTTTTAAATTTTGGTTAGAGTCCGGCTATCCAATACTTAAATAAACCTGCTGACATTCCAGGAAGCTTGTAATAACCTGAACTGAACTATTGATATTATACACTAAGGAGAACTCCTTTACAATGTGATTTACTTAGAGACATAAAGTAAGTGGCCAGACATCAGTGAACAAAATGGCTGATTGTTACCCCTAATCCTGTCCTCTGAATCACTTGGTATTGGAGGAGGTGGATACGAACAAACGGCGATTGATTAGGACCTTTTTGTAGTGGCTTCTCCTACTGTTAATCCTTTTATTTCAGCCAAATGGTTTTTCATATCATTTGACAAGTCTTGGTACAATTTAATGTAACGGTAAGAGGATTATATGCTTAATGTCACCGGCATCTCCAAGTCATATAACGACCATGAGCTTTTCAGCGGGGTTAGTTTCACCGTTGGCATGAGCGATCGCATTGCGGTCATCGGACGGAATGGCACGGGGAAGACCACCCTTTTCGAAATCATAACGGGCAATATCATCCCGGATTCCGGAAGCGTGTCTCTGCGACGTGACACTGCTATCGGTTATCTTCGCCAGGATGTCCAACCATCATCGGAGCGGAGTCTGCTGAAATATGTCTCCGGTTCGTCCGATGTGGTCAGGGACCTTGCGCATAAGATCGGGCTGGTACAGGAAGACCTAGCAGAGGAAAGGGACGAGGAAACCGTGAATGGCCTGCTGAGAAAGCTGGGCGAGTTGCAGTCCCTCTATGAGGCGAAGGGTGGCTATAGCTCCGAACACGAGGCAAAGATCGTCCTCTCTGGACTGGGTTTCGCCTGGTCAGATTTCGGGCATCCGCTGTCTGAATTCAGCGGCGGCTGGCGGACACGTATTGAACTGGCCAGACTCCTTTTCCTTAATCCCGATATCCTGCTGCTCGATGAACCTACAAACTATCTCGATCTGGAGACGCAGCGCTGGTTTGAAGCCTACCTGAAACGCTATCACGGTGCCGTCCTGGTCACGTCGCATGACCGAGCCTTTCTCAACAATGTTGTGAGCAAGGTCATAGCCATCGAGGATGAGGGCGTTATCTTCTACCACGGCGATTATGATAGCTACGTTCGCGCCCGCGAGAAGGATATCGAGACTCGCCAGGCAGCCGCCCGGCGACAGGAGCTAGAAATCAGACGGCAGATGCGTTTCATTGAGCGCTTCCGAGCCAAAAATACCAAGGCTTCTCAGGTGCAGAGCCGTGTCAAGCAACTGGGCAAGATTGAGCGGATTACAGTTCCTCGGGCAACGAAGAAGATACATTTCAACTTTAGAGAGCCTCCGCGGAGCGGTCGCGTCGTAATCGAACTCAAGCACGTTGCCAAGTCTTACGGGCAGCATGTTGTATACCAGGATCTTAACCTGGTACTGGAGCGGGGAGATCGCGTTGCCATAGTAGGGATAAATGGGGCTGGGAAGACAACCCTTCTGCGCGTGCTGGCGGGTGTTTTGCCCTTTGAAAGAGGGCAGCGCGTACTCGGTCACAATGTGACTACAGCATACTTCGCCCAGTATTATATAGAATCTCTCAACCCCTACAACAGCATCATTGAGGAATTACGGAGCGTAGCACCGGACGAGCCGGAACAGCGCTTGCGTGGGCTGGCCGGGGCATTCCTCTTCAGCGGTGACGATGTGACGAAGAGGATATCGGTGCTCTCGGGTGGGGAAAAGACCCGCGTCGCCATTGCCAGAATGCTCGTAAGGCCAGCCAATCTCCTTCTTATGGATGAGCCAACCAACCACCTGGACATTGCGTCCCGCGAGATTTTGACCGATGCCCTGAATGCTTACAAAGGGATTTTGTGTTTCATCACTCACGACCGTACCCTCATCTGGGAGATCGCCAATAAAATCATCCAGGTGCGGGATGGCCAGGTAACGGTTTTCCCCGGTAGTTACGACGATTATCTATGGCAGAGCAGATCACCGGACGGTCAAGCGGAAATGATGGAAACCCAGCCTGGTATAGGGCAACTACGTCAGCCACCAACGGCCGTGAGAAAGCGCCGGCGCAAAGCACTCGAAGGCCGGCTGCGGAATGAATACTACCGCGCCATATCGCCGGTAAGGGAACGCATCACAGAAATAGAGCAGGAGGTGGCAGCAAGCAGAAAGCGAATTGAAGAAATCGAAGCTATAATGGCTGCCCCCGCCCATTACAAGGATTCCCGGAACGTAGTTGCTGTGAATCGTGAATATATGACGCTAAGAGAAAAGGTGGCGAGGTTGACGACCGAATGGGAGGGCCTGATGGGCGAGGCTGAGCGGATAGACCTGGAGTATCGCAGGACGCGGGAGGAGTTGGCAGGATAACGGTTGGGCGAGAGGAATGAATGGCCTGGCGAATCTTTGGGCTACCTTAGCCTTCAGCAGTTCCTTGAGTGTTACTTCTAGAGCAAAAGAAAGGAGGTGATGCAACAATCTGACGGTTTGTTCAGTTAGGTAACAAAATACGCGATTGTGTAATTCCAGCCCCACTCACATTATCACGTTGGGTCGCGCATTCAGGCTCCGGCTGTACTAAGAGACAACCAGAGCGAGTAGATGAGGCAGAGTAATGGAAAGCCAGTTAAATACATCTGCAAACCATTATTAGATTGACAGGAATACTTGTCAACAATATAGCGTTTTATGATTCATTACCTCTATAGGATACATTGGACACTGCACGAACAAAACAGGGTTTTGGCGGTTGACACAATTGTTCTATTTTATATGTAAAATCACTAGGTGAGACAGTTCACCCAAAATTAAGAGATACAAGCGGTATGTCACTGAGCGTAAAAAGAAGTAATCCCTGGTAACTTTTTATTGGCGATTTAGCTTCGATTTGTACCGCTAGGTCACTCTTGGTTTTTTGTGGTGGTGAAAAGTTCGTTAGCAAAATGTTAGCAAATTCTGATGATTTAGCTGGTAGGCCGTGGGAGACTCGAACTCCCGACACCCTGATTAAAAGT
>SOHS01000105.1 GCA_004377135.1 Dehalococcoidia bacterium
CTCTTTCAAACTCCCAGGCAAACTCACTTCCATTGTCTGTCTGTAAGTTTTCAATAGGCTGGTCGACAAGGTAGCAGAGACGATAGAGAAAATCAGCTGCAGACCTTGAGCTCTTGTTCTTGTACATCCTGGCATACCCTAACTTGCTAACGTGGTCCACTGCGGCAGGATAGATCTTTTCAGGCTATCCCAGTAGATAACAATGGTATCAATATGGAAGAGGAAGCAAGGCCTACCTTCCTTGACCAACGGGGTAATCCTCTTTCGCGGTTTCTGACGCGCCCTGGCTCTCTTTCTACTAATCTTGTCGGCCTTCCTTTTGTCAGGATAGAGTTTATGCCTTCGAATCACCCTCTTAATTTTCCAGGTGGAGATCTCCTCGGAATATTCTTTCTCGTAGAGCACCTTTAGCTTCTTCTTGCCGTAGTAAGGATGTCTATTTCTTAAGTGTCTTATCCTTTCTTCCTGGATAAGGGTACCTCCCATTTCCTTTTATGGTGAGGGCCTTTAGACTGGTCAGCCAGGCTCTTGACATTGTATTTAGAGTCCTTAAAGCGCTTGAGCCACTTGTGAAAGGTCTTTCTTGAGATGCCAAAGTGTTGGGTGGTGAGGGTGGCGTTTTCCGCTCCGGCGATATAGTAGAAGACTATCCATTCCACTCTCAGTCTCTCATGGGCGTCAAAGCCCACAAGGTTGGCAACTTCCCTCCAGAGCTCAAATCTGTCCTTTTGGACAATGGGTTTTCTTCTAAAGAAGTAGAAGCTGGCTGGCTTTCTCATGGCACCTCCTCACGGTAAGTTATCACCACTAAATATACCATGAGTGTTACCTATGGATCTCAGCCTCCGCATAGACCTGCATGAACAAGAAGCGATCCTTCTCTTTTTTGATTGAGGCGTGACCTTTGATGATTGTGTAATCTTGTGTCCCAAGTGCTACCTGAAAATGGGAACAGATACCACCAAAGTAATTCCCGATACGGAGTTGTCATTTTTAGAAGTGTTTTAGGTTGTCAATTAAAACTTCGTAGAATCTACGGTGATGATTAGTGAATCGTCGAGCTCTGTCTCTGGCATGCTAATCAAGTTGTCTGATGAGCCCGAAATTCTGCATGTCTCAAGCCTATCGTGCTGAGCAATATCAACAGGGAAAAACCAGCCATGCTACAAGGCTTGACCGATATCATTCTATTATAGGCACAGCTGGAATCAAGGCGACTGTCATACTCGTTCCCTCTTATGCACAATAAGCTACTTGTTACGGGATAGTGTGGTAGTATCCTTTATGATCGTCCTGTTCAGCGACCAGGTATTTCTGATGGCTTCTATCGTTCCAATCCCGGCAGCGGCTGGATGACCGCATGGACCGAAGAAGTGCCACTGAGGCGCTCCTGTGGTTCGGGCTCTGATACCGGCATACGTTGTACCGTTCACCGTCTGTCCCAATACGTTGTTCAGGAAGTCCGGATCGTTATCGACGACTCCGGCAGTAAGATGATGCTTCATAAAGTTGCATATGTTCAGCAGCAACTTGAGGTCGTCCTCGGATTCCCATGTTGTTATCACCTGAAGAGGCCCAAAAACCTCGGTTGTAACCAAATCAATATTTGGCAGAATACTCTTCAGTGGTATAAATACAGCAGTGGGTTCAAAGCTACCGTAGCATGATGGTATCAAATGCCTCCTTAAGCGTTTGCCGCCAAACTGTATCTTCGTGCCTCTGATTCGTAATAGCTTGTCAATGTGCTCCTCAATCAACTCGTTGGTCCAAGTCAGCACCGGACCAATAGTAAGCTCTCTTAAGCTGCGTTTGGCAGTAAGTTTTGCTAGTTTCACCAGGAGTCCAAGCTTCACCCAATTCTCGTGGACAGCCAATAGACTCTGGGCTGAACACTTCTGACCACTGGCCGCGTAGGCATCCCTATCACACTGCGTTGCCACGAGGTCTATCATAGACGGGATTGCATTCGGCCCGACTATCTTCCAATCGAAGCCAGCATCCTCAATGCGGCACTTCCCTTTTGTCAGCTCCAATAGCCGCTCCGCAACCGAACTGCTGCCGGTGAACTGGGTGAACTGAATGACGGGGTTGGTGACTAGTTTCTCCATGACCTGACCGCTGCAGTGAATCAAGAGCAGATCTTGCGCAGGCATTCCACAATGCAGAAGCAGCCTTACAAAAGCTTCGGCAACAATGGAGGTAATTGTCGCTTGCTTGAGAACTACTTTGTTCCCCATGTACAGAGCACCCATCGTCTGTAGGGCCATTATCTCCAGTGGGAAATTGAAAGGAGTGATCACAGCGACGGGACCGTGGGGCCAGCGATAGTCGATGGCCTCCTCCCCCAGGTGATTGCCCGGAGTAGTCTGTCCCTTGGCAAGGAACCTGACCTGATCGCCTGAGAAGTTCTCCAGGAATGTGGCCGTCACAGTGACTTCGCTGCGGCATTGCTCAGTATCCTTGGGCATTACTCTTTGAATCAGCCTCGTGAAGTAGTTCTCCCCTTCGCTACTTCTGAGAAAATCGGCGAGCCTTTTGCTAATCTCTCCGTACATCAGGTATCTTTCGACATTCATGATCGGGTTATGCAAACCATATTTGGGGCATTTTGCCAGTGATTGAATGAAAGGTGCCAATTCTTTTTCGTTGGTGTCCGGCATCTGGATAAACGGTTCACCAGACATCGGATCCACGACCTCTCTGTACCTCTTGGCTTCTAGCCATTTCCCGTCGATGAAATTCATCAGATGAGCTGGCTTAGGTTCCGAGATCTCGTCAGGTTGCCAGGGGAAGATGTCATTTAGCCTCGGTGTTCTAACTCTGTTCACGTGCTACCATACCTCGTTTCTGTTTTATTTTTTGATCCTATGACAGGTTTGTCCGTAGCCCAGTCTTCGGCATGCTACAAACAGGGATTCGTTGGGCGAGAAGAATATGGAATCTACGTTCATCGGACAGTTGGCTCGGATACTCGTGAATTGTCCTCTCAGTTGTCCTCCTAATGGACGCTTCCACGGATCAGTCGAGTAGTTTGAGGACCCGTTAACAGCACCAGAATACTATCTGTTTCCTCAGTCTTTGTCAAACTATTATTTCCGGTACAATGCTCGGTACATCGGCCGTCAGCGCTGACTAGTTAATATGAACCTCGCCGTGGCAGCTCTCGTTGTAGATTCCCAAAAGGCGTTTCCCAAGTTAGAACTACTAGGTGCCTGCTTGCTGACACTGGTCGTGAGGGCAATAATCAATCGGTGGTGGAGAGTGGTCGTCTCTAAAGATATGCGGCACCAACAAGTGCATGAGTGGACAATTCCGGGAGAATATGCTAGGTTTTCGCCTGCACAATGGTACCAGGATTAGTATTGCATTGGGCACGTGTTAAGAGCATGATAAGGATTTCTCGTTGCATCGATGGAAGAAATACTGCCAAGTCTCTATAGAATTGAAGTTCCTCTCCCTGGGAGTCCTCTGAAAGCCACCAACTCTTATGTTATAAAAGGGACAGAACGGTCTTTAATTATTGATACTGGATGGAATCGAGAGGATTGTATGGCGGCACTTGATTCTGGCTTAAAAGAATGTGACGTTGACTTACAACAAGCTGATTTCTTCATCACGCACATGCATGCCGACCACTCGGGTTTAGTGTCAACTCTCGCCGTAGAAGGGGCGAGAATCTATTTTGGCCGGGCAGATGCGGAAATTATGAGGTTTGCTACGCCTGAGCATTGGGAGAAGCTGGTTGATTTTGCTCGTAAATGTGGCTTTCCTGGGGAGGAGCTTGAAAAGGCTATCAGAAGCCACCCCGGCCGCAGATATAGCCCGAATACTTCCTTGAACTTGTGTGTCTTAAAGGACAACGATACGATAAGCATCGGGGATTACCTGTTTGAATGTATTGAAACCCCGGGACATACTGCAGGTCACATTTGTCTTTATGAGCCAAGCAAGAAAATATTCATATGTGGTGACCATATCCTTGTCGATATAACTCCGAATATCACTCTCTCCTTCGAGGAGCGAAATCCATTAAAAGAATATCTGATGAGCCTGGACAAAGTTTATGATTTGGACGTTGAACTTGTACTGCCTGGGCATAGGAGTATCTTCAAGAATCAGAAAGAGAGAATTCGAGAACTAAAGCAGCACCACCAAACACGGCTTGAAGAGATCATCTCTATTCTGGTAAAAGGTAAGCAAAACGCTTTCCAGATTGCATCACAAATGACCTGGGATATAGGTTATAAATCTTGGGATTTGTTTCCTCCAGCGCAGAAGTTGTTTGCTTTTGGAGAAGCTATGGCTCACCTGAAATATCTTGAGGAGGAGGGGAAGGTGGAGAAAGAAATAGAAGGAGAGGGGCTGGTATTTTTCACGGGGGTATCAAATGCCTGAAGCAAAAGTTGGCGTAATTGGCGGAAGTGGGCTTTATAAGATGGGAGGGATGACCGAAGTGGAGGAAGTGAAGGTAAGCACGCCCTTTGGTGAACCAAGCGACGCTATTATCTTGGGCAATATAGAAGGAGTAAGGGTTGCCTTTCTTCCTAGACATGGCGAAGGACATCGAATAAGCCCCAGTGAATTACCGGCGAAAGCCAATATCTACGCCTTGAAATATCTGGGGGTGGAAAGGATTATCTCTGTAAACGCCGTGGGCAGTCTTAAGGAGGAGATAGAACCTCTGGACGTGGTCATTCCTGACCAACTAATAGACTGTACCAAAGGAAGAGCAAGCACCTTCTTTACAGATGGAATAGTGGGGCACGTCTCTCTTGCTGAACCTTTCTGTCCTGTTTTGAGTCAAATCTCGTTTGAGGCAAGCACCAAGGTTGGGGCTAGGGTACATAAAGGTGGTACTTATCTGGTTATGGAAGGGCCGCAACTCTCCACCAAGGCTGAGTCACAACTTTACCGCTCTTGGGGTGCTGATGTAATTGGGATGACAGCTTCGCCTGAAGCTAAATTAGCCAGAGAGGCGGAAATATGCTATGCCACGCTTGCCCTTGCCACCGATTATGATTGTTGGCATCCAAATTGTGAATCGGTGACTACGGAGATGATTTTAACCAACCTGCGGAAAGGCATTGATACTGTCAAGAGAATCCTGAAGTTATTACTACCTTCAATACCACAAAAACGAGATTGTGCCTGTGCTAGCGCCCTTAAATATGCCATAGTCACTGGGAGGAAATACGTACCGAAAGAAAAGAGAAAAGAGCTGGGGCTGCTAATTGATAAGTATTTAGGCAGGGAGGAAGATGTCAGCCAAGCTTGAGTTTGGATGTTTGCCCACTGCTATCGGCAGCATGCCTCATACGGATTCTGGCGATGCTTGTTCCATTATTATGAAATGTCTTCCTGATATTCCCATCTGGCCACAATTACCGAGGAGCTCTCCTAAAGAAAACATGATTATTCAATTCAGCGAGGGTTTCCCAGGGGTGGTTATAGATGGGGATAAAATCCACATCGAGCCATCAGCGGATTTTGAGAGTGAGCTAGAGCAAATCTATATTGATTGTGAGCAGGATAACGCCCATAAATATGGCATTTCGACTGAATATGCTGCCGGACTCCATGCCTTCCTCTCCAAAGCAACAGGCAGTAAAATAGTCAAGGGGCAGGTAACGGGTCCCATCACCTGGGGATTGAGGGTTACCCATCAGGATGGTCTGGGCATCCTCTATGACGACACTTTGGCCGAAACAGCGGCTAAGTTCCTGCGACTAAAAGCTTCGTGGCAGGAAAATATCTTGAGGGAAATATCGCCTAATACCATTATCTTTGTTGACGAGCCCTATTTGGTTTCTTTGGGCTCGGTGTTTACTCCTATTCCTGAGGAAAAAGTGCCTGCTCTACTAGAGGAGGTGTTCAGGGGAATCAAAGGGATAAAGGGATTACATTGCTGCGGGAACACTAACTGGTCAGTCCTTCTGGACACCAAAATCGATATTCTTAGCTTTGATGCCTATAACTATGCCTCTTCTCTAAGCACTCACTCCGATAAAGTGAAATCCTTTCTTGGGCGTGGTGGCAACATTGCCTGGGGGATAGTTCCGAATGAAGAGGAGGCTTTAGCTAAAGAATCATTACCCAGTCTTCGTGACCGCCTGGAAGAAGCCATGGCTCAGTTCACCAGGGATGGCGTTGAATTCAGGCAGCTCATAGCTCAAGGGCTGATAACTCCTTCTTGTGGTCTGGAAAGCTTGTCGCCTGAAGCGGCGTCCCTAGCCCTGGAATTAACAGCCAAGTTGTCCCATGACTTAAGAAGTCGATATGTGGCGTGACCTACGAAATATCTGCTCCTCAGGTTGTATCCCTTTATTCTGAGAAATCTCTTTCCAAGGCTCTTATTTTATTCACCCTTTGTACGTGTCTGCTGCCTTCAAAATCCGTGTCTAAAAAAGTTTTAACGATTTCCAAAGCGGACTCGGTATCTATATCCTCTCCTCTGAGGCATAAGACGTTGGCGTCGTTGTGCTGGCGGGCTCTTTGTGCTGCAAATACATCACAGCATAAAGCCGCCCTTACACCCTTTATTTTATTGGCAGCTATGCTCATGCCTATGCCAGTGTTGCATATTAGAATGCCCTGGTCAAAATTGCCCGAAGCCACTGCCTCCCCGACTTTCTGAGCGATGTCAGGATAATCCACAGATTCAGTACTGTAGCAACCAAAATCTTGATAGCTATAACCTGCGTTTTGCAGGAAGGGCATAATTAGCTCCTTTAAGGCAAAGCCGCGGTGGTCACAGCCTATAGCAATGCGCTTCACTATTTACCTCCGAGTAGTCCTTATAAGCTTTGTCAATCTCATCTGAGGGTATGATGCCCTGACGCAAGATTATCGGCGATTCACGGGTAATATCCACTACTGTGGATTCCTTGCCGCCGGGACATTTGCCTCCATTGATAATAAAGTCGATTTTTCCTCCCAGTTGTTGTCCAACTTCCTCGGCAGTTAAGGCAGCCGGTTGGCCACTAATATTAGCGCTGGTTCCGATTATGGGATTCCCCAGGTGTTGAATGAGAGCCAGACAAACAGGGTGGTTAGGAACGCGTACTGCTATGGTGGATCCTGAGGCTAGGTAGGCAGGCAACGAATCTGTTTTGGGTAAAACCAGAGTTAACCCGCCAGGCCAAAACTGCCTTGCCAGAAACCAGGCAATTTCTGGTATTGGCTCGGCCAGAGTAGCCAATCGCTCTACATCAGCGATAAGCAATGGGAGTTGTCGATGCTTGGGTCGGTCTTTTATCTCATAAATCCTTTCCACGGCCGTGGGATTGAAGGCGTCAGCCCCCAGGCCATAGACCGTATCGGTAGGGAAGGCAATCACGCCACCCTTTCGGAGGATTTTAACCCCTTTCTCAATTTCTTGTTGTAAAACACCCATCTTTTTCTGACGTTAGTATAGCATGGCGGCGTCCGGGGTAGGAATGTATCCTTTCTAGATTCAAGAGCTTGGGAAGGCTTTAACCGCGAGTGAGAAGCCTTGCCAGGTGGGAAAAGGATTAGCCCCTCTCGGGTTGATAATAGTTCAGGACAGTGATAAGCTAAATGTATTCACCCCCGTAAGTCTGCAATGAAAAAGAAGTCAGAAAGCCACAGAATTGCTGCCAGTGATGATATCGAAGTTTCCACTTATCTGGGGCTAGCCAAGGAGTTGCGCGGCGAGCAACCTATAGTTGAGCCTAAGCTACCACCAAGCGAGCACGAAACTATAGTCGTGCTCGACTTTGGGTCTCAATACAGCATGCTCATTGCCAGACGGGTACGGGAATGCCATGTCTACTGTGAACTTGTGCCTCATGACACGCCCTGGGAGAAAATAGCTTCCCTTAACCCACGAGGATTTATCCTCTCGGGAGGTCCAGCTAGCGTTTATGATTCTGGGGCTCCCGTGCCTTTACCCTACATTTACGAAAGCCGTCTGCCTGTGATGGGCATTTGCTATGGAATGTTTGCTATCGCTTATCACTTAGGTGGCCAGGTAGCTCGGGGAACAAAGCGCGAATACGGGCACACAATCCTACACATAAGTGCTGAAGACTGTCCCCTTTTCGATGGTCTTCCTTCTTCTCTCCCGGTGTGGATGAGCCATGGTGACCAAGTAGTAGAGCTGCCTCTTGGCTTCAAGGCTTTGGCTTACACTGAAAATTCGCCGTTCGCTGTTGTAGGTAACGATAGCGGCATTTACGGACTGCAGTTCCACCCTGAAGTGGTTCACACAGCTCAAGGGAAAACCATATTTCAGAATTTTGTACTTCGAATATGCGGCTGCCAGGGCAACTGGACACCA
>SOHS01000066.1 GCA_004377135.1 Dehalococcoidia bacterium
GGCGTCACAAAACGCTATTTCGTGCAGCCCGATTCCGCAAGTCAAAATTTGCTTTCATTAGTCAACATAAGTTATATTATACATTTTATATTGACATGTTATTTTAGGGGGCTCAGAGATGGACAAGAAGGAGAATATTGAAAGCATAATCGGGTTGATTAATAACCTGATGCTTTCGACTAAAGCACATGAGCCTCATCCCTGGTTGCACCTTGAGCTGACCAGGGAGCAATTGCGCGTCATGTTTCTGCTCTCCTTCAAAGGCCGGAGCTCGCCTGGTGAGGCGGCCGCATCTTTCGGCGTACCCAAGGCCAATGTTACCAGCATCATTGATCGGCTGGTAGACAAGGGGCTAATCAGTCGCCAAGAGAACCCAGATGACCGCCGTAGCTACATCCTTTCTCTTACTGAAGAAGGCAAAAGCCAGGTGGAGCGACTACGGGAGATAGGCGCCGCCAAGATCAAAGGAGTGCTGGAAAGAATGCCGGACAATGCCCTGGTTTCTCTCCAGATGGGCCTAGAGGCACTTATAAAGGCTCTCGAAGAAGAAGGAGAAGTTAATGGATGTAATTGAAGCCAGTAATCTAGTCAAGAGGTTCGGTGAGCTGGAAGCGGTCAAGGGAGTATCCTTCAGTGTCAAGGAAGGAGAGATATTCGGTTTTCTGGGCCCTAACGGTGCCGGCAAGACGACCACCATAAATATGCTCTGCACCCTTTTAAAGCCTACAGATGGGCAGGCGAAGGTTAACGGTTATGATGTCATTAAAGAGCGCAGCCAGGTGCGTCAGTCAATCGGGTTGGTCTTCCAGGAACCGTCTTTGGATGATTACCTAACGGCAGAACAGAACCTCCGTTTCCACGGCTATGCTTATGGCATCCCCAAAAATGTTCTAGAGCCGCGCTTGAAAGAGCTTCTAGAGATGATGGAGTTGTGGGATAGGCGCAAAGGCAAGATTAACACCTACTCCGGTGGTATGAAGCGCCGTCTGGAAATTGCCCGGGGCCTTTTGCATCACCCAAGAGTGCTTTTTTTGGACGAGCCCACTCTAGGCCTGGACCCGCAGACGCGCCGCCGCATCTGGGACTATATACATGACTTACGGAAAAGAGAGAATCTGGCCATATTTATGACCACCCACTACATGGACGAGGCGGAGAACTGTGATCGCATCGCCATTATAGACTATGGCCGGACTGTGGCTCTGGACACGCTGGAAAAACTGAAAGATGGTGTCGGTGGCGATGTCATCTCTGTTAAGACGGAGGACAACGAGGAGGCGATGCGACTGCTGGAGGGGCAGTATAAGCTCAAGCCTGGCATCGAAAACGGCATCATCAGTTTCACCGTGCCCCACGGCGAGGAATTCTTGCCCAAGTTTGTCTCCGGCTTCCCGCTGCGACTACTCTCCATCGGCTTGAGGCGTCCTACTCTGGAAGACGTATTCTTAAAGCTCACCGGACGCAATATCAGGGAACAGGAGGTTGACTCAATGCAGCAGATGAAAAATATGGCTAGAATGAGGGGGCACTAAAGACAATGGCTATCGTTTTTCGTACTATCTGGGTGATAGCCTACCGCGAGCTCCTGCGTTTTGTCCAGGACAGGCCACGGATGTTCTCCTCCTTTTCTATGCCGATTATATTCCTGATAATTTTTGGTGCCGGCTTCGGTAGGCTTATCGGCCAAATGATGCCCGGCGTAGACTATATACAGTTTATGTATCCCGGTATTCTAGCCATGACAGTATTGATGACCTCTGTCATGTCCGGCGTCTCCATCGTCTGGGATAGAGAATTCGGTTTCCTAAAAGAGGTGCTGGTTTCTCCCTTGAGCCGTAGCGGAGTGCTAGTCGGCAAGGCCGTCGGCGCTGCCACCATCGCCATCATCCAGGGGGCCATAATGCTGGTGCTGGCACCCATTGTTAATGTTCCCATCAACTTGGGCACGGTGCTGGCTCTTTTACCGCTCCTCTTAATACTCTCCCTCGCTCTTTCCGGGTTGGGGCTGCTAATCGGTGCCCGCATGCGCTCGCAGCAGGGATTTCAGATAGTGATGCAGTTGGTGATTTTCCCCATGATGTTTCTCTCTGGCATCTTCTTCCCCGTCTCCGGCGTAGCCACCTGGCTGGAGGTACTCTCCAAATTGAACCCGGTGACCTATGGAATAGATGCCATACGCCAGGTCTTTCTGGGCACCGAGGTGGCCGGCGTTACCGTCTTTGGCCATACCATGGGCATCGTGGATTCGGCTATTGTGGTGGCGATGGTGGGGGTAGTGTTCCTGACTATCGCTATCTGGGCCTTCAACAAGCAGGAGTGAGTCGGAGCACCTGGAGCAATTCAGACTACCAAACCTTGGTTCTGAAGGCCGTCATTCTATTTGCTGAGCTATAGGCCATCACAAATTTTCACTAACAGGCGAATTAAGTGAGTTACACAAAATGAGTTTTTGTGCAATTCGGTAAATTGCACAAATGCCAGAATTGGTGGGGCACTTTTCGATGAAAAGTTGGCTTTATCAGATCCGTGTGCTAGTTTATATGCTGTTTCATGGCTCGCTGTATCTTCCATATTGATTTGGATGCCTTCTTCGTTTCT
>SOHS01000062.1 GCA_004377135.1 Dehalococcoidia bacterium
TCTCTGCCCACAAGGCAGTTGAATTTCTGGTCAATGCCACCGAATTCAACATCGGCTTTGATGGCTACCGAATCATAGCCCTGAAGCAAAGGGTAAAGCATTTCAGTTAGAGATATGGGGTTACCAGAACTATACCTCTTGTTGAAATCCTCTCTAGCTAGAAGTTGGGCTACGGTAAATTTTCTGGTAAGCCTAATTACGTCATCCAAACTGAATTGGGAAAACCATTCGCTTTGCCATCTTAGCTCAGTTTTATCCTTATCTACTACCTTGAAGAATTGCTCCATATAGGTTTGAGCATTGCTCTCTATTTCGTTGGGGGAAAGCATGGGTCGAGTAGCTGACTGACCGCTGGGGTCGCCAATTCGGGCTGTCCAGTCACCGACTATAAGAATGACCTTATGCCCTAACTCTTGGAATTGACGCAGCTTTCTTAAACCGACCACATGTCCCAGGTGTATGTCAGGAGCGCTAGGGTCGAAGCCTTGCTTCAGGGTGAGAATTCTCCCCGAGTTCAATAGCCTTAGTAGCTCCGCCTCCGTTATAATTTCAGCCACTCCTCGTTTTAATATGGTGGCAAACCTTTTTTCAGTCATTTTAAATCTTTAGCCAAAATCGCTTCTACTTCTCGCACATCTTTTTCGATTTGTGCCTTCAGCTCTTCAGAAGAAGGAAAGCGTTGTTCATCCCTTAATTTTCGCACAAATTCTACCCTCATGTCTTTGCCATACAAATCACCTTTATAGTTTAACAGGTGAGTTTCCACCGTTTTTTCTCCTTCTCCAAAGGTGGGGCGGATGCCGATATTAGTTGCTGAAGGGAATTGCTTGCCATCTACATGAGCGATAGTAGCATAGATGCCATTGCCTGGTAATGCTTGTTGTGGCTTTATATTCAAGTTAGCGGTGGGAAATCCTAAAACTCGGCCACGTTTGTCGGAAGTGATGACTTTGCCCCCCAGGTAGAAATAGCGCCCCATTAGCCTTTCTACCTTTCTCATATCGCCTTGACCTAATGCTTGACGGATGAGAGTGCTGCTCACTACTTCGCCATTTATTGTAAAGGGGGGTATAACTTCCACGCTGAACTCCATTTCACGTCCCAGGGCGCGGAGTAGGTTGATATTGCCTTCCTTGCCTTGTCCTAAAGCGAAGTCGGGCCCCACCATGATGCCGCGCATACTGAGATGTTTCTTAACCAAGGATATAAACTCCTGGGCACTTAGCTGAGCTACCTTGGGAGTGAAAGTGAGCACTGCGACTATGTTAACGCCTAACTCCTGAAAAACCCCGACCCTATCCTCCAGGCTGGTAAGCCAGGGTAGTTCATTATGAGGATGTAATACCGATTGGGGATGAGGGCTAAAGGTGACTACTCCGTTAAGCAGGTCTTTCTCTGCTGCTCGCTGTTGCAATTTTTTCAGCAGGTAGCGGTGTCCGGCGTGGACACCATCAAAAACGCCCATGGTAATGAATGTTTTCCCTTGGGGAGTTATACTGGCTAGTTCCTGCTCGATTTCCATGGTCTCAGGGTTTGGTCTTCGCGCTTGGAGTAGCGAGCTTTCTATTCCTAGCTTCGGCTATAGGCAGTAATTGAGCCATTAAGAGGCGAAAGCTATCAAAGGTGAGTGATTGAGGACCATCGGCAAGCGCTAAGTCAGGATAAGGATGGACTTCTATGAGAAGTCCGTCTGCCCCGGCAGCTACTGCTGCTAATGCCAGAGGGAGTACTAGATACCATTTACCCGTGGCGTGACTGGGGTCAGCAATAATGGGTAAATGGCTGACTTTCTCGATAATTGGTATAGCACTAACATCCATGGTATTACGGGTATAGCTTTCAAAGGTTCTAATACCCCGTTCGCAAAGAATAACCTGCTCATTCCCCTGAGCTAAGATATATTCAGCGGCCAACAACCATTCTTGTATGTTGGACGACAAACCACGTTTGAGCAACACCGGTTTCTTTGTCTTTCCCACTTCGTCGAGCAAAACAAAGTTCTGCATGTTTCTCGCTCCAATCTGGAGTATATCAGCGTACTTAGCTACTAAATCAACATGCTCTAGCGCCATAACTTCAGTAATGATGGGCATTTGAGTTTCCTTACCTGCCTGTACCAGCATTGCGAGGCCGCTTTTGCCCAGTCCACGAAATTGATAAGGCGAAGTGCGTGGTTTAAAGGCACCACCGCGCAGTACAGTGGCCCCGGCTGCTTTGACCGCTCGAGCAGTGGACAAAAGTTGTTCCTCGCTTTCTATAGCACAAGGCCCAGCCATGACGACTATTCCATTGCCACCGATAGTCACGCCACCTATTTCGACTATGGTGTCCTGGGGATGGAACTCCCGACTGGCAAGTTTGTAAGGTTTGCTCACAGGTATGACTTGCTCCACTCCGGGGAGCAATTCCAAGGAATCGCGAAGTTCAGGGAAAGTTTGGCCCAGTACGCCAATAACGGTATGTTCAATACCCTGCGATATGTGTGCCTCTAGACCACCGACTTCGATTCTGCTCACGACCCGTCTTATTTCATCTTGGCTGGAGCCGGTTTTCATGACTACAATCATGTGTTGCCTCCAATTGATAGTGACGGTTT
>SOHS01000117.1 GCA_004377135.1 Dehalococcoidia bacterium
AAGGTCTAATTGACGCGCTTTTGCTGACTACACACATTAATAATTTCACTTATTGCAATCTTGGTGTTCGCCAGAATTTTATCTATTTCTTCTCTGGTGATATTATCGAGATGAACACCAGCAATAACACAGACAGGCCTTCTAATAGATTTACTTAGCAAATAAGCAGCTTCCCCGGCAAGGGCATCATCCTTATGTCCAAGCCTGGTAATTACGGATACAGAAGCTCTTTCGTGTTCATGATCGTAATCTCCTATGGCCACAGCCCCTATGTGAGCGTTTTGGTTGTAAATACGTACCACGAGGTCGCTGCCCATGCTATTTACTGTGACATTAACCCTGGCCCTGCCTTCCCCCTTAGTCAGTTCATATTCAACCATACTGTATCGTTAGCTAATATGTGCTCAAGTTTTCGTCTTGTTTCGCAATGCCTGACCATCTCTGGAAAAGAGTGTGCTCTATGCCAAATATATCCAGCATCTTGCCCACTGTATGGTCAACGATATCTTGAATTGTCTGCGGCTTATGGTAGAAAGCAGGAGCTGGTGGCATAATAATGGCTCCCATCTCACACAATCTCTCCATATTTCTTATGTGACCTATATGCAATGGCGTTTCTCTCACCAGTAGAAGCAATTGTCTTCTTTCTTTAATAGTAACGTCGCCAACTCGGATTAGTAGATTTTCGCTGTATGAGTTAGCTATAGCTGACATTGTCTTTACCGTGCAAGGAGCAACTATCATTCCGTCTGTCTTGAATGAGCCACTGGCAATTTGAGCTCCGATGTCCCTGATATCATATGAAAAGCTAGCTAATTCTTTTACATCTTCTATGCTTCTACCAGTTTCATGTTTGATGATCGCCTCCGCAGCCTCGGATACTATAAGGTGCGTTTCTACATTCTTAATGGAGGAAAGCACTTCAAGCAGTCTAATACCGTATATTGCTCCGGATGCACCAGTAATCCCAACTACCAATACAGTCATGCCTTTTCACCGTATCCGTGTTTGCGCCATATATCAAGGGCCTTTTGTTGAACCTCGGCAGGGTATGATTGTCTGAAAGAAATCCGTTTCGGCACGTCAGCCGGATCCCAATCCAAAGGCCAAGTACAATCGAAGTAAGCCTTCGCACCTAATCTAGTTTTTCGTTCCTCCCTATTTAACCAGGGGACAATACTTATTACCGGTGAGTGTTCCAGTTTCACTATTCCTCGCGTCGGATGGCATTTGGTTATCAAGGTGTGAGATACCTCGTTCAAATTAAAGGGATCTACATCGTCGTCGACAATCACGATATACGGTGTCTCGTGGCCGATATTGCCTGAAGCCCAGATTAAGTGGGCGATATCCTCAGCTACGCCCGGATAATGCGCTTTATTGACTGCCACGATGGCCAACATGTGGGTAGTAACCAGAGGCACAAAGACACCAGTCACTGGCTTTCCTTCTTCTCTCATGAGCTCCAGAATTTCTGCCGCTTTTGTCATAGAGAAAACAGCGTTATCATCGACAGGGATACCGCTGCAACTGCAGGCCAGTATCGGATCGTTCCTATGTGTAACGGCTTTTACTCTTATTAGAGGTCTCGGCTCTCTTCCCCCTCCCATATAGCCGGTGAATTCTCCGAAAGGGCCTTCGTCCATTGTTTCGTCAGGTCTCATTTCTCCCTCTATAACTATTTCAGCCGTTGCAGGCACTGCAAGGTCTACGGTTTCACACTTCACTAGCTCGACAGGCTCTCCCCTGATACCTCCTACTGTATCAACCTCGGAAACTCCAGCCGGCAAGGGGCTTGCCGCACACATAGCTGATATTGGCTCAACCCCTATGGCAATAGCAACTTCCATCGCTTTGTTTTTAGGCAGATAGCTCCGATCACGTATAATCGAGAGGTGTTTAGCCAGGGAAGCCTGTAATATGCCCACGGCATTCTTGCTCTGTAACATATGCCGATACATTCCCCAGTTCACCCAATCAGAATCTAGATCCTTTACGATGGTGACATGCCATGTGCCGATATAGCGTCCGCCATCACCCTCATGCTGCATGGGGACAGGGAACTCGAGTAGATTGACGTCATCACCTATATGAATATTCTCCTTGCAGGGACCGGTACTCACCAGCACGGGTTTTATTGGCCTGTGTCTTCTTCGTATGTACTCCTCTATCAATTCTCTGGGATGCGTATCCGGTTTCAGGTCCATGCTAATCGCCATCCGTCTGAAGCTATTAGCACTATTGCCAAATAGCCTGTATCCCTGCGGATACCCCTTGATCTTTTGGAAGATTGGTGCCGGTAACCCCTCCTCTGCCGACCTCCGAAGAATAGCCGCCGCCTCGAGATTCCAATCAACCTCTTCCTCGATTTTGATAGCTTCACCTTCTTCCTCTAACTTGGCAATGAACTCTCTCAAATCTTTGAATGGCATTCTTTGTCTCCTCCTTTCATTCAGCATCAGCTTCAAGACATCCAGCGGGCACGAGTCAAGGCATATTCATGTTCAGCCAATACATTATAGCTCCTTCCATGGTTCAACTACCACAATTATAGGGAACTACCGTAGCCTCTTACAGTCCCATTATGTCCC
>SOHS01000097.1 GCA_004377135.1 Dehalococcoidia bacterium
TTTCCTGCCTCAAGGCTTCCACGATTCCCTTAACTTTTTTCTTATGTTCCTCTCTACCTATAGTGTATGAATGCGGAACCCAATTCATGTCCTGCAAATCTTTTATCAGGCTGGTGAGTAGGTCCCAGGGTATGGATACAGGTAACAGACCCTCTGGGAATAAGTTTCTCGCTCTCATGCCAAAACTTGGAAGTGTTAGATTTAATTCACCACTCAGGTAGGGGTAGATGTATAACCATGCACACCCCATAACCACTGTTCCCTTACTGGACCACATTTTCCCGGTCGAATAGCTCATTGCTCTCAGTAGAATTTCTATTTGACTCAAGTTAGCGGTAATAATCAAAACATCTGGCTCGAATGACAGTTTGTCTAAAGGAGAGAAAGCAACGTACTTAATGGTCCCCTTCGACAGTCTGGGTACGACCTGATAGATTCCTCTGTTGGCACGTGCTTCCTTAAAGATTTCTAACTTAGGTCCTACTCGTCCGCTCTCGAAAATTGGGTCACTATCCACCATACCTAATATCAGCGGCCCTATGATGCACGTGAAGCTCTCTTTTGCTACATAAAAAGTGCTGCCATCTTGCGCTTCTACAAGCATCTCACAAAAATCTAGAACCTTGTCCAACCTTTTAATGCCATCCGGTTTAGTAGGTAAGAACTTAACACCTACGGGTTTCCTCTCAAATTTAAATTTGTTAAATATAGATAAGTCCTGTTGTATTGAACTCATATCAACCGCCTTTCTGGTTTCATAATATGCCTGTCTGTCATTTATTGAACTATATGGTGACCACAATTGACAACAAGCGTGTGCCCGGTTATCCCGCTAGACTCGTCTGAAGCCAAGAACACTGCAGCAGCAGCTACCTCAGCTTCTTCAGTCGGTCTCTGGAGAGAATAGTTTACAGTAATCTTGCTCATTAACTCCTCAAAAGGAACACCCGTAGCCTTGGACCTGCCCGTTACCACATCAGTAAGACGTTCCCCCCTAACCGCAGCAGGGCTAATGCAGTTGACACGAATGTTGTATTGTCCCACCTCGATAGCCAGTGTTTCGGTCAATCCAATGATCCCCCACTTAGAAACACAGTAAGGACTTCTCATAGGATACCCGAACCTTCCACCATCGCTACCTATGTTTATTATATTGCCCTTTCTGTGCGGAATCATGTGTTTAAGCACCTCCCTGGCACACAGCATGCTCCCGGTTAGATTAATGGCCAGCACCTCGTTCCAATCCTGCAGTCTCAGGTCAACGACATTGACAGTAGGTCCACCAATGCCGCTATTATTAACCAGTATATCGACCTTGCCGTAGTCACTGAGGGTTTCGGCTACCAGCCGCTGCACTTGCTTTTCATCAGAAACGTCGGTTTGTATGGCTTTTACCCTACCTCCCCCCAATTTGATCTCTTCAACGGTCTCATCTAACCTAGAGAGGGTCCGAGCGGCTACTACTACTATTGCCCCCTCAGAAGCAAAGGCCATCGAGATAGCCTTGCCGATACCCCTCCCACCACCAGTAACGATAGCTACTTCATCTTTTAATCGCATGTATTGTACCCCCTTAAGCGCTAATTTGATGTCCATATAATTCTTATATGGCAAGTCGCGGTCTCCCAGCAGGCTGCAAAACAGACATATGGTCACACCTCAATGGCACACACGCGATGTAGAGCATCCCTTCCGTTGTCTCTTTGTTAATTTGTTTCTTTAATCGAGGTCAATGACTGTACCAATCGGGGTAGATTTGTGTGAGCACTACAGAGGGGTCGCACAGAGGTCCAAGATACATAATAGGATATCCAATTCTTCTTTCTCGAAGGGCCTGCAATCCTTCGACCGCCTTCGCCATCATTCCCGGTGGCAGCGCCAAAACCATTTCATCTTCGGTAACGGTGCCGAATGCTCTCTCTCCCATACATGGAATAGCCAGGGCAGGCTTGCCGCTGGTATAACACTGAGCCAAGCCATCGGCACAAGAGCCTTCACCGATGAAGAAAAACTGAAAGCGCTCGTAGTCTTTAAACTGGAGCCCGTTCATCAGCAACATCATCTGGGCGGGATTACCGTAGATTAAGATAACATCGGGGGCAAACTTCACCGAACCTAGTGGGGCGAGCACAATGGCCTCTCCGGGTGGAACCAAGGGATATACCGCCATCTGTTTACTGGCTTCTTCCGCTGTGGCAAACCAGGTATTGGCGAAGGCAGTTGCCTCCCAGGCAACCTCCTTTTCAGTAGTAGCTGCCAGACCATTAATTCGAGCACAGCGCTCACCGAGGTTGTCTCTTGTCAATCCTACAGTCATGCCTCCCATTCGAGCCAACGCTGGTGCCTGGCAAAAAGAAGCTTTTCGATTGAGTCGCATCACGTCCGGTATTTTATCCAGCTCCTCTACTTTCTCCAGTCTCTTGTAGGCAACGGGGCTTGTTTTGAGACGAAGCAAACACTCCATCTCCTGGGTAAGCTTTGCCCAGTCAACCACTGGGGCTTCTTTTTTCTCCACTTGTTTCCTCCTTTTTTTCGTTCGTTATTTAGCAAAAGAATCATAAGCAGCTTAGCATGTGCTTGTCAATATTA
>SOHS01000086.1 GCA_004377135.1 Dehalococcoidia bacterium
CCCATATACCTTTCTTCTTTCCAAGTGTACCACAAAACCAGAACCCACCACCCACGCCTTTGGTCTTAATCTGTTTTTATTAATCATTATCATACCGGCCTCAAAGCCCAGGGATAATTTAAACAAAAGCGCAGGTAGATAGCGATGCTCGCTGTGATGGTGAAGAAATTTTTGACAGTTAGAAATTCCTCGTTTGGGGCCCTCGGCGTAAATGTTATAATTTAGCTGATGCCACGGAAGTTTGCCCACCTTCACGTCCACACCGAATATAGCTTGCTCGATGGCATGTGCCGCATCCCTCAGCTTATTGCCCGGACCAAAGAGTTGGGCATGGACAGCCTTGCTATCACTGACCACGGCGCCATGTACGGCGTTATTGATTTTTATGTGGCGGCTAAGGAAGCAGGTATAAAACCAATCATTGGCTGCGAAGTCTACGTCGCCGAGACCGATTGCCATAGCCGAGAGCCAGCTCACAAAAACCATTACCATCTTACTTTACTGGTCAAGAATGAGAAGGGCTACCGCAATTTGCTCCAGCTGGTTACTAAGAGCCACCTTGAGGGATTTTATTATAAGCCCAGGGTAGATAAGGAACTTCTCAAGCTTCATCATGACGGGCTTATTGCCCTTTCCGGGTGTGCTCATGGGGAACTGGCTCGACTTATCCTCGAAGGGCGAAACGACGAGCTTGCCGGAGTAGCTTCATGGTACAAGGAAACCTTCGGCGATTACTACCTGGAGATTCAAAGGCATCCTATGCCTGAACTGGAGCAAATCAACCAGGAGCTTATTTCTTTATCCACTAAACTCAATATGCCGCCGGTAGCCACCTTTGACGTGCATTACGTTGATAGAAAGGATGCCATAGCCCATGAACTTCTTTTGTGTGTACAGACTAATACCTCTGTGTATGATGAAAAAAGGCTGAAGATGGCTGGCGATTTCTTCTACCTGAAAAGCCCTGAGGAGGTGGAACAACTGTTTGCTGACTTACCTCAGGCTGTAGAGAATACTCAAGCCATTGCTGATATGTGTCACTTGGAGCTGGACTTCTCCAAGCTGCATTTGCCGCAGGTGGAATTGCGTCAGGGCCAGAAAGCTGATGATTTCCTGGCTGAGCTCTGCTGGCAGGGCCTGGAAAAACGTTATCAGGAGCCCACTTCAGAGGTCAAGGAACGGCTTAGCCGCGAGCTTGATGTCATCCAGAAGACAAAGTTTGCCCATTACTTCCTGGTTGTTTGGGATATAATCTCCTTTGCCAGAGAACAGGGCATCTACCTTGGTGTTCGGGGAAGTGCTGCCGCCAGCCTGGCTCTTTACTGTCTGGGCGTAACTGATGTAGACCCGCTAGCATACGGGCTTGTCTTCGAACGATTCCTTAATGTCGAGCGCCGCGAGCTCCCTGATATTGACCTTGATTTTCAGGACGACCGCCGTGATGAAGTCCTGACCTATGTTAACCAGAAATATGGCTCCGACCACGTAGCTCAAATTATTACCTTTGGCACCATGGGAGCCAGAGCAGCGATAAGAGACACGGGGCGGGCCTTAGGCATACCTTATGGTCAGGTTGATCAGGTAGCTCGACTCATTCCTCTGGAGCTGACCATAACCCTGGATAGAGCTCTGGAACAGAGCCGAGAGCTTTATGATATTTATCACCAGGATGCAGCGATACGTAACCTGATTGACTCAGCCAGGAAATTGGAGGGATTGGTCAGGCACGTCAGCACCCATGCCGCCGGCGTAGTCATTTCGCATGAGCCGTTAATCGAATATGTACCGCTACAATTGCTGAGAAAGGGTGAGCAGCGCACTGTGATGACTCAGTTCCACATGTGGAACATCGCCCGCCTGGGACTGTTAAAAATGGATTTCCTGGGATTATCCAATTTGACCATTCTGGCTAAAGTTAAAGAAATTATTGCTCAAAATCGTGGAGTCTCTTTGGATTTGCAGCATATTCCTTTCGACGATGCCAAGACCTTTAAGTTGCTTGCCTCCGGGGAAACTAAAGGCATCTTCCAACTGGAAAGCGCCGGCATGCGCCGCTATATCAAGGAACTTAAGCCCACTAACTTCAGCGATATCTCAGCTATGGTGGCACTCTACCGCCCTGGCCCCATGGAACAAATTCCCACTTTTATCAGGGCTAAGCAGGGCGTTGCCCCTATTCATTATCCCCATCCTATTCTAAAAGAGATTCTCGAAGAAACCTATGGAGTCATCGTTTATCAGGAGCAGGTCATTTTTATCGCCCAGGCTCTAGCTGGCTATAGCCTGGGCCAGGCTGATATTTTTCGTAAAGCTATGGGCAAAAAGATACCTGCAGTGATGAAAAAAGAGCAGCGCAACTTCGTCGCCGGAGCGAAAAAAAATGGCATATCGCCGGAATTAGCCAGAGAGGTATTTTCCTTGATCGAGCCTTTCGCCGGCTACGCTTTCAACAAAGCCCACAGCGTTAGCTATGGCCTCATTGCTTACCGCACTGCTTATCTTAAGGCAAACTACCCCATTGAGTACATGGTGGCTTGGCTCGACACTTATTCAGATAATATGGACAAGGTTCGTTCGGCAATTGCTGAATGCCGGAGGCTCGGCATCAAAGTACTCCCACCGGACATTAATAAGAGCCACGCTAGCTTCGCCATCGAGAAGGAGGATGGAAACAATCCCGCCATCCGCTTCGGACTGGCTTCTATTAAAAATGTTGGCTTTTCCCCAATTGAGCATATCTTAGCTGGCCGGGACTCAGAGGGCGATTTTAAGTCCATAGAGGACTTCTGCTATCGAACCGACCTTCGCAACATCAATAAGAAAGTATTAGAAAGCCTGATCAAAGTTGGTGCCTTTGACTCCCTGGGCAGCCGTAAGACGCTACTTGAGTCTCTGAATAAAATTATCTCCCTGGCCCAAGCGAAACAAAGGGCGAAAGAATCAGGGCAAGTTAGCATGTTTGATGCATGGGGTACGAGCTCCCCCGCCCCCCGCATTGGTTACGAACAAGCCGAGGAAGAGGCATCCCCCAAGCAAAAGCTTATCTGGGAAAGAGAGCTGTTAGGAGTTTATTTCTCCCAACCCCTTGACTTCCTCGCTAGGGAGCCATCATCCCCAGGGACTGTTTCCTGCGGCGAAATCAACAGGGACATGGTTGATGAAACGGTAACCGTTACGGGAATGGTGGTCTCGGTACGCCAGGCCCACACCAGGGATAACCGGCCCTTTGTGGTCGCTTCACTTGAAGACCTGGATGCCAGTATCGAGGTCATCGCCTGGCCCAGGCTCTACGAGAGCACCCAAGGGATATGGCAAGAGGGCAACATCCTCACCATCAAGGGCTTGGTGAAGGTCAGGAATGGGGAAATGCAGTTAAACTGTCAAGAGGCTATGCTCCTCCCTGTGAGGCAAGAAGTGCTGAAGGAACCCCAGCGTCGCCATGTCATGATAGATATTAACCAGTCGGGTGACGCAGAAAAAGACATCGAACGACTCCACAAAATTATGAATATCCTCAAGAGTTACCCCGGGCAAGATAGAGTTTCTCTGGCTGTTGTCAGCGATGATGAGGTAATTAACCTAGAGATACCGGAGACAACAGTCAATTACTGCCCCGAATTAGCTGGAGAATTGAGCGAAATAGTAGGCGAAAGCAACTTCAGGCTTGAATTGTAGGTCAAGCCTGAGCCACAAAGCAATCTGGAAAAGGAATTGCCCGGGCTGTAAGGTTGCTGGAAATAGACGCTGTCTCAATTTCTTGATATATTTGAGTTTTGTGTTTACCTTAATTCCTTCGGGCAGCGTTACCTCAGCTTCGGGATTCCTGGCTGGAGCGGTTAATGCTGGAATAAAGAGCGAAGACAAGCTCGATTTAGCTATTCTTTGCTCCGAAGTGCCCTGCAAGGCTGCCGGCGTTTTTACTACCAACCAGATTAAATCAGCTCCGGTTGTTTTATCCCAGAAGCATATAACAAAAGGGCGGGCGCAGGTAATTGTGGTAAATTCCGGTTGTGCCAATGCTTGCACAGCCAGGCAAGGACTGGCAGATGCCCGAGTAATGGCAAACCTGGCAGCAGCCAAGCTAGGCATATCTCCTGAGGAAGTCCTTATCGCCAGTACCGGTATCATTGGTGTGCCCTTGCCTATGGATAAAATCAGGGCCGGAATTCCTAAGATAAAGCCAACCAGAGAAGGAGGTCACGACTTTTGCCGGGCAATAATGACCACAGATACCAGACAAAAAGAGCTGGCCGTCCAGGTAGATTTGAAAGGAACTAAGTTCACCATTGGCGGGGTGGCTAAAGGGATAGGTATGATTCATCCCAATTTGGCTACCATGCTTTGTTTTATCGCCACCGATGCTGTGGTGAGTGCTGATTTTCTGCAAGCAGCATTACAAAAGGCGGTGGACTGCTCTTTCAACATGGTAAGTATTGATGGCGATACCAGCCCCAACGATTGTGCATTCTTATTGGCCAACGGCTTAGCTGGTAACGAACCTATTGACTTGGATAATGGCGGCGATTTCCAGGAAGCCTTAACTGCAGTTTGCACTCATCTGGCTAAGTCTATGGCTCAAGATGGAGAAGGTGCCACAAAGCTCATTGAAGTCATAGTAGAAGGGGCGGAAGATCAGGCTGGAGCCCGCCAGGCAGCTCGGACTATCGCTGGTTCACCGCTGGTGAAAGCAGCCATTAATGGCAATAACCCTAACTGGGGACGTGTCGTTGCTGCCCTGGGGCGAAGCGGAGCCAGAGTGAGAGAAGACAGATTGGATGTTTATTTGAATGACGTTTGTGTCATGAAGCAGGGTTGCCCCACCCCCTTCAGCAAAGAAGAGATGAAATTGTCTTTGAGCAACAACGATAATGTGCTTATCAGGCTATGCCTGAATTTAGGGGACGGCCAGGCCATCGCCTGGGGCTGTGACCTCTCTGAGGAATATGTTAGGATAAATAGCAGTTATACCACATAGTGCAAAAGAGAATTATTGTAGTTAAGATCGGCGGCAGCACCCTGGGCACCCATGACACTACCTTGGAAGACCTGGTGGAGCTTCAGCAACAGGGTGAGTCCCTGGTAGTGGTTCATGGCGGCGCCAGGGTGACTTCCGAGTGGCTCGCCCGGCTGGGCATTCCCACCAGCTTTGTAAACGGGTTGAGGATTACCGATGCCGAGACCTTGAAGGTGGTGACTGCGGCGCTGAGCGGGCTGGTCAATAAGGAATTGGTAGTGGCTATCCAGTCCCTAGGGGGAAAGTCTGTAAGCTTAAGTGGCTGTGATGGCAACTTGCTCCGGGCAAGCACCAAAAGCCATGAGCTGGGCTATGTTGGCGAAATTGTCGCCGTTGATGCCACACCATTGAAGCTGTTGCTGGATGCTGGCTATATGCCAGTAGTCTCGCCTGTAAGTTGCGGTTTCGTTGGAGGCCGGATGACGCTGCTCAATGTGAACGGGGATACCGCAGCCGGGGAGATTGCCGCGGCATTAGCCGCAGAAAAATTGATATTCTTGACCGACGTTGATGGTATTCACAATGAGTCGGGGAAAGCGATCCCTAGTCTCAACTTAGCCGAAGCAAAGGATATACTGTCTTCCGGAGTAGCTTCAGGGGGCATGGTTCCTAAAATAGAAGCCAGCCTTAGAGCTTTGACTACCACGAAGGTCGTGCGCATCATAGATGGCAGAGCCATCCACGCCTTACTTGATGACATCGCCGGACAGGCTCAAAAAACTAAATTAGGAGGTACAAAAATTGTCGCAGAATGATTGGCAAGAGTTAGAGAAGAAACTATTTTTCAGAACGGGCAATAGGGTTCCTGTGACCCTAATTCGTGGAGAAGGGGCTCGAGCGTGGGATGACCAGGGCCGCGAATACTTCGACTTTACTTGTGGCTGGGCAGCAAATAGCCTGGGACACTGCCCTCCGGTGGTCGTAAAGGCGCTGGAAAAGCAAGCTAGAACTTTGATCCATATATCCGACCAGTTTTATACCGTGCCCCAGATAGAGCTGGCTGGGCTTCTAATTGAGCATAGCTGTTTAGATAGGGTTTTCTTTTGTAACAGCGGTGCTGAAGCTAACGAAGGGGCAGTGAAACTTGCTCGCCGGAACGGCAAGCTTCGACTCAAAGGCGCCTACGAGGTGATTACTGCCTGTAACTCTTTTCATGGGCGGACTCTGGCTATGACCGCCGCCACAGGGCAAACTAAATTTCACGAACCTTACACACCTCTGCCAGTCGGCTTCATCAACGTGGAATATAACAACATCGAGGCAATCAAGCGGGCGACTAGTGAGAAGACCTGTGCTGTACTGCTGGAGCCAGTCCAGGGAGAAGGTGGGGTGAATGTACCTGACGATGACTACCTCCAAAAGGTGCAAAGCTGGTGTCGGGAGAAGGGCATCCTTTTCATTCTGGACGAAGTCCAGACGGGGGCTGGTCGAACCGGGACACTCTTCGCCTATGAGCAGTATGGAGTCGAGCCGGACATAATGGCTTTGGCTAAGGGATTGGGCAGTGGCGTGCCCATTGGCGCTTTCTTGGCCAAGGAAGAGTTCTCCGTCTTTTCCCCAGGCGAACACGGCTCTACCTTTGGTGGCAACCCGCTCGTTTGTGCCGCCGCTCATGCCGCCCTAAAGTACATCATTGACCACAATATACCGGCACAGGTTAAACGAGTAGGGAATTATTTTATGACCAAACTGGAAAGCCTGAAGCAGCAGTTTGATTTTATCACTGAGGTGAGAGGTCGCGGACTCTTAATAGCTTTGGAATTTAACCAGGAAATCGCCGAGGGATTGGTCCTGGCTTGTGTTGATAGAGGCTTATTGGTTAATAAAGTGAAGCCAAATGCCCTGCGCTTTATGCCTCCCCTTATCATCACCGAAAAGGAAGTGGACAAGGCGGTAGGCATTTTAGGGGATGTGTTGGGGGAAATCAAGAAATGATAAACAATCTGGAGTCTGGATATTAGGACTTCTCCGGAGGAGGTTGTGAATTGTCAGATAAGGTAGTGTTAGCCTACAGTGGCGGTCTGGATACTTCCGTAGCCATAAAATGGCTTGAGGAACAATATGATTTGAAGGTCATCACCCTCACCGTGGATATCGGCAATGTCCCCGACCTCGAGACTATCAGACAAAAAGCACTCGAAGTCGGCGCTCTAAAAGCGCTGGTAGTCGACGCCAAGAAAACCTTTATTAAGTCGTTTGTCTTTCCCGCCCTCCAGGCCGACGCTATTTATGAAGGGCAGTATCCATTATCCACAGCCCTGGGACGTCCTCTCATCGTCCGACTCCTGGTGGAAACAGCTAAGAAGGAAAGAGCTAGGATGGTCGCTCACGGCTGCACCGGTAAGGGCAATGACCAGGTGAGGATTGACGTCGGTGTAGCCGCTTTAGCCCCTGAGCTAAAGGTAATAGCTCCCGCTCGGGAATGGAAGATGACCCGGGAGCAAACGATTAATTATGCCCTGGCTCACAATATCCACGTGCCTATCACCAAAGCCAGCCCCTATTCCATCGACGAGAACCTGTGGGGCCGTGGCATTGAGTGTGGTGTGCTGGAACACGCCTGGAATGAACCACCTGAGGATGTCTTCCTGTGGACAAGGTCGCCGGAGAAAACACCCGCCCGGCCTGCTTATCTGGAGATTGGCTTTGAAAAAGGGATACCAGTAAGCCTAAACAGCAGAAAGGTAGAGCCTGTTACACTTGTCCAAAAGGTTCATGACTTGGCTGGCAGGCATGGAATAGGCCGGATTGACCACGTGGAAAATAGACTGGTGGGCATTAAATCCAGGGAGATTTATGAGGCGCCGGCTGCCGTAGTACTACTTAAAGCGCACCAGGCCCTGGAAGATTTGGTGCTGACCAAAGAACAACTCCGCTTCAAGGCCAGGGTCGCCGCTGAGTATGCCGACCTCATTTACAATGGGCTGTGGTTTACCGGTATGCGCGAGGACTTAGCCGCCTATGTAGCAAGTACCCAGAGGTATGTCACCGGCACAATAAGGGTGAAGCTCTTCAAAGGCAACTGCCAGATAGTGGGTAGAAAGTCACCCTACTCCCTTTACGACTACACCCTGGCTACTTACGACAAGGGAGACACCTTCGACCAGAGTGCCTCCCCAGGTTTCATCCACATCTGGGGC
>SOHS01000116.1 GCA_004377135.1 Dehalococcoidia bacterium
ATTATTCTGGGTACAGTGGCGGCATCAGGACTGAGTTGTGGAGAAGCGCCAGAAACAGTAACAGGGACCTTAGCCCTCTATCTTTCCGATGCACCGATAGACGCTGAAAATGTTACAGGCGTCTATATCACTATTAATGAAATCCAATATCATGTGGATGAGCAATGGATAACATGTGGGGAATTTGAGGGCCCTCAAACATATAACTTATTGGAGCTAACCAACGGAAATTCCACTTTGTTAGGTGAGCTGACGTTACCTGGCGGGCATTACAACCAAATTCGCTTTATGCTGGATATCCCGGAGATGGGTCAAGACCCGTACAATCCGGGCTGCTATATCGAATTTTCTGATAACTCCACTTCGCCTCTGTTCGTCCCGAGTGGCAATACAACGGGTTATAAAGCGGTAGGGCAATTCACAGTACCCGAGAATGGGACTGTGCAGGTTACCGCCGACTTTGATGTTCGTAAAGCTGTTCATCTGGCAGATTCTCACTACATCTTAAGGCCTACAATCAGGCTGGTAGTGAATAATGAAGCTGGGCGCATCTCTGGTTCAATAGCAAATAATTCTACCTATACAGATGTAATTGTTTTTGCCTACGCGGATGGGACCTGGGCTGACACGGAAGACGATGAGCCGGTTTATCCGGAATCTAGATTTCCCAATGCAGTCAACAGCGGGAAGATGTGTGACGACGGCCATTACACAATACCCTTACTGGCTGCTGGAACTTATGATCTGGTTGTCGCCGGATATAACGGCGCGGACTTTGGCGAAGTACTCGGTTTCATATCCGACGTAGTAGTTGAAAGCAACAAAACGACAAAACAGAATATAAACACTGACACTTTGGAGGCTAGCCTTTAAACCATGTAATTAGTAATTAATTATTGCCGAATTTACCCGTTGCGGATACAGGAACCAAAGCTCAATATCCGCAACGGGTAAATTTTTCTAGAATCTGTACCTGCCGGACTGATAAGGTGTATGGCAAATTCTATTTGGATTTTGAAAAGAGTCAAAATACTACTCGAAACGAACGGGGCTTGTGTATGAAAAAGCGCTTTCTAATGCTCTTTATCTCTGGAATTGCCCTTGTCGCGCTTATCGTGTCCGGCTTGAGCTGCGTCGGTTACTACCCCGGCACGACCGTTGACGATTGGTCTTCGTGGGATGCGGACAAATTCAAGGATTTTATCACGCTTGATTCTTCATCCATTGCCGAATGTTTACAGGACATCGACCCTCCTTACGAAGGTGACCCCGCCGACCAACCCACCCAGGACGGCTTTGATGCCATCCGAGACTGGGTTGCTGCTAATATAGAGTATAAAACTGATGAAGAGCAGTGGGGTGTTGACGAGTATTGGCAAACCCCAGAGGAAACACTATCCCTGCGCACCGGGGATTGCGAAGACTTCGCCGTTCTGCTCTGCACCCTCCTCAGAGCCTACGGCATTAGTGCGGAGCAGATATATGTTGCCGTCGGTGTTGATAATGACGGGTACGGCCACGCCTTCCTGATAGAGAATTGGTATCTTGACGGAGAATGGCGGGCGATAGAGCCCCAGGTGGGAACTCAGACTTTTCCTCCCGGACGTCGCTTCAAGGACTACAGCCTAGCTGATTTCAAACTACTCCGCGATTATGAAATTATTCTGGGTTTTAATGACTCCTATTACTACGATGACTCGTTTCCGTGGGATGAAGATTAACCGAACTTCTGACTCTGGCTAAAATGGCGACCGCCGTAGGCGATATTGCACAGTCGTTTCCACAACTGCGGGTTGGTATTTACTTAAACTCTTGTTCAACGGGGACGAGCAGGATATATCCCGGATCAGTAACAATTCCCCTATGATGACGGGGGAAAGCCTGAAAGATTTTCTAGCTTATTTGCCCACCGTTTATTAAGGGGACACTTTACCAAGCACATACCAATCATGCTATTAGGATAGAGTGGCTGAGTTTATCTCCGCCTTACCCTGGGTGGGGGTAAGATTCTTCGCCTTCGGCTCAGAACGAGAAAAGAGAAGGGTTGGTATCAGAAGAAAGTAAAATGATGTCATCAGTCGTGGGTTATCCAAGCTTTCGTAGGTAATCTCGACCGAACAACAGACAACACTTTAGTACTGGTACCATAGTAATCTTGACTGTGCAAGGGGGATAATATAGTATGAAATTAAGATGCACAAAGGAGAACAAACATGAGGAAATTATTATACTTGGCAAGAGTTAGCATCCTTTTGGTCGCGGTAACCTTAATTGCCGGGATGGCAGGCTGTTCTGAGTCTCCTTCTCCATTTGGATCTCCTGAATACCCCATCATCCACTTCGCCTGTGGCGAGCAGCACACGGTGGGGCTTAAGTTCGACGGCACCGCAACCGCAGTAGGCTCTAACTCCTACTTTCAGTGCAATGTTGACGACTGGACGAACATCATCGGTGTCGCGGCAGGCTACTTTCACACGGTAGGGCTTAAGGCTGACGGCACGGTGGTCACCAGGGGATGGAACTACTACAAGCAGTGCGAGGTTCGCGGCTGGATGGACATCATCCGGGTCGCTGCAGGCT
>SOHS01000093.1 GCA_004377135.1 Dehalococcoidia bacterium
CGGTGCCGTTGGACTTAAGCCCCACCGTGTGATATCCACCGGCAGCTACCTGGATTATGTCTGTCCAGTTGCCAACATCGCACTGCAAGTAATCATTGTTCCCCACGGCAACCACAGTGCCGTTGGACTTAAGCCCCACCGTGTGATCTCCACCCGCAGCTACCTGGATTATGTCTGTCCAGTCGTCGACATTGCACTGCCTGGAGTCATTCAAGCCCTCGGCGACCACAGTACCGTCTGCCTTAAGCCCCACCGTGTGATAGCCACCCGCGGCGACCATGGGTGTTACTTGCCCTTGAGGCGTATTCAATTCCACTGCCGAAACAGCGCTGGGGCTGTCTACCGTCAAATGAATGGAGGTGCCATCTGGCGAATGCACAGTTACAGAATCTTCCGCTGCCGACGCAGGAAGAATCAGGCTGAAGAACAAAAAGAAATAGAGTATAGCTAATAAGAGTATTTTTTTATTTTTCATTGCTGCCTCCTATATCCGTCATCTAAAAACTGAAACGCCTTTCGCGCGATGAAACTCTCCCCTTTTGTAAAGTTTGGCTTTTCTAAAATCCCAGCTTACATTATATTAACCACATACTGTCAAGCGGGCACCGGATTCCTCTTTATTATCGCGAGTCCCTCGTCTCTTTTCATTGCGAGGGAAGCGCGGCAATCTCATTACAACTCCATGAAGTTGCTTCGGCACTGTTGTGCCTCGTAAAGACACGATAAAGAGATTGCTTCATCTAATTGAGCGGCATCTGTAAGGCGTGCTAGCTAGGATACCCCTATTGGCAGGCAATGTCCAGCCACTTGAGGTAATCCTCGCTGCCAGCAATAATAGGCAGGGCGATGATTTCAGGCACTTCATAACTGTGCGTTCTTTTTACCAGCTTAACTATTTCAGGAAACAGCGATGCTTTGGTTTTAACCAGCAAGAGGCTCTCCTGAGCTGAGTCAAGCTTATCTTTCCACCAGAAGAGCGAATCCACCCCTGGCAGGATGTTGACACAGGCAGCCTTTTTTCCCTTGACCAGCGACTCAGCGATATTATGAGCTTCTTCCTCGCTGCTGGCAGTGATAAGGACAATTATCCTGTCTGTTTTCTTCACGATTCCCGGCCTATCTTGAGCATCTTGTCCACGGCAGCTTTGGCCCTGAGCCGAATACCCTCGGGGACCTTCACCTCAGAACCCATATCTTCCAGAGACCACAAAACTTTCTCCAGGGTAATCAACTTCATGTTGGGACAGATTGCCTGTTCGGAAATAGGAATAAACTTCTTGCCGGGATTCTCTTTTTTAAGTCGGTGTATTATCCCCACCTCCGTACCCACAACCATCTCTCTGACTTCATCTCTCTGGGCATACCTACACATCCCGCTGGTGCTGAGCACTTCGTCGGCAAGAGCGATTACTTCTGGCGTGCACTCTGGATGAACCACCACCTTGGCTTGAGGATACTCCCTCTTCAACTCCTTTATCCTCTCAGGCTTTATCCTGACATGGGTAGGGCAGAGGCCTGGCCAGAGAATCATCCTTTTGCCCGTCCTGGCCGAGACGTAATGCCCGAGGTATTGGTCAGGGACAAATAATATCTCTCGCGCATCCAGGCTTTCTACGACCCTGACCGCATTGGCAGAGGTACAGCAGACATCTGATTCCGCCTTGACTTCGGCTGAGGAGTTGATGTAACAAGCCACTGCTGCTTGAGGATGTTCCTTTTTCTTCGCCCGCAAGCGTTCCGCAGTAATCATATTCGCCAGGGGGCAGCCAGCGTTTATATCGGGCAGCAAGACCACCTTATCGGGGCAGAGGATGGAGGCTGTTTCCGCCATGAACTGAACCCCGCAGAACACGATTACATCGGCATCGGTTTCGGCAGCCCGCTGACTCAGATCCAGGGAATCGCCAACAAAGTCGGCTATATCCTGAACCTCACCCAGTTGATAGTTATGGGCAAGAATAACGGCATTCCTTCTTTTCCTGAATGCCGAGATTTTCTCTACCAGTTCGGCATCCCTACTTTCCATTCGTGGTTATCCTTTCAGCATGAGTGTATACATTCATTCTCTTGCCCCTGACGAAACCCACCAGGGTCACGCCTAAATCGTTAGCTAATCTCACCCCCAGGTTAGTAGGGGCGGACTTAGAGACAATTATGGGGACATTTCTCCGGGCTATCTTGAGTAGTATCTCTGAAGAGATCCTTCCGCTGGTGATTATTATATGGTCGTCCGTGGCTATGTCATTTAAGATGCAGCTGCCAAAAATTTTATCCACTGCATTATGCCTTCCTATATCTTCGCCAAATACTAAGACATCCCTTATATCACAAAGGGCAGCACTGTGCACACCGCCGGTCGACCGATAAATCTGAGAGCGATGTTGAAACTCGTGTACCAGGGCTAAGACCTCAAGAGTTGATATTTTAACCTGAGATTCGACCTTCACTTGATCTTGAGCATCAATGGCGCTATAGAAAGAAGCTCCCCTTCCACACCCTGAAGTTATAAACCTCTTAAACAAAGCATCACTGGCAGGCTCTTCATCCCCTTCAGTCTCCACCCGAACCACACCCCTCCGGTCGTCAACCATTATCTTTTTGATCTCATCCTTACTCTTGAGCAAACCCTCGGAGAAAAGAAACCCGACCGCTAAATACCTTAAATTCTCAGGGGAACAGAGCAAGGTCACCAGTTCGCGGTTATTTAGGATGATGGTGAGGGGAGACTCTTTAGCCACCATATCCTCAATGCTGCTGCTACCTGTTTCGGTAAACTTCAATATGGAAACTTTCTCCGTCTCATTGTCCATTCTTTTCTATCCTTATATCGTCTTCAGCCCTGACACAACCGCCGTGAATCACCCTGGCAAATATCCCCTCCTTGGGCATGATGCACTTGCCTATCTCCCGGTAGATAGCACAACCGCTATGGCACTCCTTGCCAATCTGGGTAACCTCAAGCAGGACATCCTTTCCAATGGAGATCTTTGTTCCTACAGGCAGGGAGAGGAGTTCCACCCCTTGGGTGGTGAGATTTTCAGCAAAATCACCGGGACCCACCTCGAAGCCCAGTTTTCTCATCTTATCAATGCTTTCTATCGCCAGCAGACTCACCTGCCGGTGGGTACAGCAGTCAGCGTGGGCATCGCCAACAAGGCCGTAGTCTTCATTAAGGATACCTTCGACCACAGCTTCCTTTTTCGTACCCTTCTCTTCGCTCTTACAGACGGCAATTATTTTAGCCATTGAGCCATCGGTCTTGCCTTGCCATTATCCCCCAGCAACAAAAATCATAATGTCAATCTGGTCTCCGTCTTTCACGGGGGTAGTTAGTTCCTTAGGATAAGTGGACTTAGAATTAACAAGAATTTCACAATAACGACGTAGCTGTCCTCGTTTATCACGAATCAATTGTTTAATAACAGGGAAACGAATTTCCAGGTCCTCAAGGCATTCACCAGTGGTATGACCGATCACTTCAACCAGTTCTTGCCCTCCGGCAAGGTTTTGCAGAATCGGATGAAGCCTTACCTTGATGCTCATTTTTAGACCTTCTTTGTCCCGCAGACTCTGCAATTTTGGTTTTTTACCAGGTTACGGAATGTGAAATCCATTGTGTCGCCATTGAAATATAACATCTTCTCTGTTAGCAAAGACCCGAACCCGGCCAGGAGTTTAATCGCTTCTGTCACCTGTAAGATTGCTATTAAGGCCGGTGTTACACCAAAAACAGGCAATGATACCTTCCTCTGTGGAACTTCGGGGAAAATACAGGCAAGGCAGGGCGTCCTCCCCGGGAGTATAGTAGTAACCTCGCCAAAGAGCCCATGGACACCCCCGTGGATGAAGGGTATTCCTTCGGCAACACACGCCTTATTAACAATAAATCTTGTCTTGAAATTATCCATCCCGTCTATTACCAGATTTGCTCCTTTGATAATCTTACTGGCATTCTGCGCAGTAATCTTCTTGAAAACAGGGATAACCTCTATTGAGGAATTTAATTTAGCAAGCTTCTGTGCTGCGGAAAAGGGCTTTTTCTCTCCAATATCTTCCTCGTAATGAAGGACCTGTCGGTTCAAATTAGAGAGTTCTACACGGTCACAGTCTATCAGGGTGACATGGCCTACGCCGGCACACGTTAGATATAGAGAGGCGGAGCATCCCAGTCCACCAAGTCCTGCTACCACTACTTGGGACTGTTTAAGTCTTTTTTGACCCTTCTCACCAAGGTCTGGATACAAAATCTGGCGTTCGTATCTGGCTAAATCGTTCTTCGTTAACATGTGCTGGCCTTTATATTCCAACCCCGCAATCACGGGTTCTTAATTATACACAATTAGCAGATGGTATTCCTTTCGTTATACCCCATACCACTATATCAGCGAAAAACAGTAGCCCAGAGCAAGAGACAGCACACAGACGACCGCTAGATAACTAGCCAAAATCCTGCCACCGAATTCTTTCCTCAGGACCAGAATAGTGCCCCAACTGGTAATCGGCCCCACCAATAAAAGAACCATTCCCGCGCCGATATTCATTCCCTGCGACACGAAGGCGTGGACCAGGGGGACACTGGCTGTGGAGCATATATACATGATTAAGCCAAAGCCCAGGCTGAAAAGATACCCCAATCCCCCGCCGAAATGAGCACCAACGAACTCCCCCACCGGAGCCACCGCTGCTACTAAGGCCGCCAGGGCCAGGGCCAGAAGTAACTCCGGCCCAATCTCCTTGACCATGTCCACAAAGGCATATCTAAACACATGCTTTATCCGGTGAGCGACCTGTCGAGAGCCTTCTCTCATATATTCCTCCGGACTATGTTCAAAGGCTTGCTGGCAATGGGAACAGCAAAAGTAATACGTCTCCCCTCCATACTCTGTTTTAGCCGCTTTCCCCACCTCGACGCTCATCCCGCAAACCGGGTCGAGAGCCTGCTGCGCTGGAGAAACAATAACCTTGGCTTTGCCCTCGACCTTATTTCCCACCAGCCCCATGACTAAACCCATGGCTATCACGGCAAAGAAAATGAATACGGTAAACTTCAATCCCAGGAGGCCATAGGTGACCAGAAGGGCAGTTATGGAGGTTGCTGGCGTTGCCACCAGAAAGGCCAGGACTGGTCCTAACCTCGCCCCCTTCTGACGCAGGCTCACCGCGACCGGGAGAGAGCCGAGACAGCAGATAGGAAGGATTGTCCCGATAAGGGTGGAGTAAAGGATTGGCTTTATACCACTGCCACCTAGGCGTCTCTCCACCCACTGCGAGGGAACAAATTCGTGAATTAAGCCACTCAAGAGGAAACCTATTGCCAGGAAAGGCAATACATCAATGAGATAAATCTTAAATGCTGTGAGATACTGGACTACCAACTATTCACCTGCGGTATATTGAAGCCGTGGAGAACATATCGCGGCCTATGTTCTCACTTATATGCCTTCACCGTAATGCTCAGAAGCTTCTCATTTGTCTGATTTGCTTTGTTCTCTATATAAAATTCCCGGCTTGATACCACCTCTATATCTTTAAAGCCGGCTTCCTTTATCTTTTCCAGGTATTCCTGCTGCTCCAAAGCTCCGCCTATACAACACGCCCAGGCATTTGAGTCAGTTTTTATCTCATCGGGGAGCGCTCCCTCAGAGACAATATCAGAGACTGTAAGCCTTCCGCCGGGCTTCAAAGCTCGGTAAGCCTCCTGAAAAACCTTCGATTTATCCGGGGAGAGATTGACAACGCAGTTGCTGATAATTGCATCCACATATTCATCCTCGACTGGGAGGCTCTCCATTTCTCCCAGGCGAAACTCTACATTTTGATAGCCGTGGTTCGTGGCGATTCTTTTCGCTTTATCTATCATCTCCTTCGTCATATCAACTCCGATAGCCTTGCCAGTAGGGCCAACTTTGTTGGCTGCCAGGAACACATCTACTCCAGCTCCCGAGCCCAGGTCCAGGACTACTTCACCCACTTTGAGGTCTGCTGTGGCGGTGGGGTTACCACATCCCAACCCCATAATCGCCTCTTCCGGAACCTGTTCCAAATCATCTCTCTTGTATCCGATACCCCTAGATTGCAGTATAGAACTGGCCCCGCCGGAACAACTTGGGCAGCAGCTTTGTTGGTCTTGCTTAGCTATCTGACCGTATCTCCCCTTCACCGCTTCCTTGATTTCCTTTTCTTTCATAATTCACCTCCTGACTTTCGCATAGCAATAGCTCTTTCATTAGAGCTTCGCAGTTAATGATTAACCTGGCTAATCTGGCATCCGTAAGCTTATAGTAAACCTTTTGGGCTTCTTGCCTCTCTTTCACAATATTGCATTCCTTGAGAGCTCTCAAGTGGTGTGAAATCAAGGATTGCTCCTTATTCAGAACGCTGGTTAGTTCACCAACGCACCTCTCGCTTTCCGCCAGCAGCTTGAGTATCTGGAGTCTAGTCGGCTCCCCAATGCACCTCAAAAATCTGGCCTGGTCTTCAACTATGGGCATATGAACCTCCATTTATATGAATTATAGTTCATATTGTTGAAAAAGTCAATAAAGCCTAAGTGGAATAGCTCTTGAAATAACTAATCAACTGCGTGAAATAACAATAAAATAGAGCGGGGTGCTTAAATGCCAGGTCTACCTCTTCAGTTTCTGCCGTCCTAGGTAATCCTCAATGGCCGATCTAAGGGCCTCCTCGGCCAGGGCCGAGCAGTGCATCTTAACCGACGGCAGACCATCTAAAGCTTCAGCAACTGTTTTGTTCGAGATTTTTAGAGCTTCTTTTATGCTCTTCCCCTTCACTATCTCAGTGACCATGGAGCTGGTGGCAATGGCGGCTCCACAGCCAAAAGTCTTGAACTTAGCGTCAACGATGATCCCGTCCTTTACCTTAATGTAAAGCTCCATAATATCGCCGCAGACAGGATTCCCGACATGCCCGACGCCGTCGGGGTTCTGCATCTCCCCGACATTGCGGGGATTTTTGAAGTGTTCCATAACTTTCTTGCTGTATTGTGACCAGGCATCAGGCATTTTTTATTTCACTCCTATTTTTGAGTTTTCAAAAGCGGGGACATTGCTCTCAACCTGGCGACAATTCCGGGCAAGACCTTCAGCACCCGCTTCATGTCTTCCTCAGAGTTTTCTCTCCCCAGGGTGAACCTGAGCGAGCCATGAGCTTGCTCAGGGGAAAGCCCCAGCGCCAGAAGAACATGAGAAGGTTCCAGGCTTGCCGAGCTACAGGCTGAGCCGGTAGAAGCACAGATACCCTCTAAATCAAGATTTAATAGCATGGATTCCCCTTCCACAAAATCAACGCTTACATTGACATTGTTGGGTAGCCTTCTCGTGGGATGACCATTTAAGTGGACGTGGTCAATCTTCTCCATGAGAACTTTAATTAACTTATCCCGAAGACCAGCCAGCCGTTCTATCTCCTTGTCCATCTCCTGCCCGGCAAGCTCCACTGCCTTGCCCAGCCCCACGATACCAGGAACATTTTCGGTACCGGCCCTGCGCCTCTTTTCTTGCTCTCCCCCCTGCATAAGGGAGGTTAATTTGGTGCCTTTCCTGATATAAAGTGCTCCTACTCCTTTTGGTCCGTATAACTTATGCGCTGAAATGGAAAGCAGGTCTACCTTAAGTTTATCCACATTAACCGGGATGTGCCCCACAGTCTGCACGGCATCTGTGTGAAAATAGACCTCGGCCTCTTTAGCAATCTTACCTATTTCGCTTATAGGCTCGATAGTGCCTACCTCGTTGTTGGCATGGATAATTGAGATAAGGATGGTCTTATCGGTAATAACTTTTTTGACATCCTGGGGATCAACCAGGCCATATTCATCTACCGGCAGGTAAGTTATCGTGAACCCTCTTCTTCCTAAGAACTTGCACACCTCCATCACCGCATGGTGCTCAATGGAGGTAGTGATGATGTGATTTCCTTTATGTTCGTTAGCATAGGCAACGCCCTTCAGGGCGAAATTATCCGCCTCCGTTCCTCCGCTGGTAAAAACAATCTCCTCGCTCCGGGCGCCAATAAGTTCCGCCGTTTTAGTTCTGGCCTCTTCTACTGCTCCTTTTGCCTCCTGTCCGTAAGAATAGATGCTCGCAGGATTGCCAAAGGCATCGGTAAAAAAAGGC
>SOHS01000045.1 GCA_004377135.1 Dehalococcoidia bacterium
TGAGCACATCCCCATAATGGTAAGTGGGATATCGGGGTACTCGAATTAAGGCAGTTCCCGATACCTCTTCTTTTTCGTCGTTTACAGTTATTTCACTGGCTGAGAATGTCAGCAGGCAATATCTATCCCGGATGTCAGGCTCCTCTGCCACCATGCCTTGAATCTCCACAATTCCCTGGTCGTTGTAAAAGCAAAGGGAATGCTCATCTGCTGGAGGCAAGCTTGATGGGAAGTGAAGCCCGCCGCCGAGAAGGGTAAAAAGGCATAACCCGGCTACTATTAAGGTCTTCCTGCTGTTGGGCAGGAAAGGTATAAGTGCGAAGGGGATAAGTCCGAAGGCGAGGGCAAACAGAGGCAGGCCAAATTTTGAACCCAGGAAGATTCCGGCCACCCAGGCACAGCTAACATAGAGAAGCCACATGGAAGAATCCCCAATCCCGTACGACTATGTTGTGACCTAGTTTACCAGTTTGCCTTGCTTCAAGGATAGATATGAATAGCTTATCTCGGTGGTAGAATAGAATTATACAGTGCTGACTTTTTCAGCACCCTGGTAAGTGATTCTAGCTGGCATCCTGGATAAGCAATACCTTCCATTGGCGAAACTCATCCCTGTAGAGGTCAACTTGCTTTAATTCTTTATGCTGGCCATCTATCAGATAGACCTTGACATGCCAAACCGTACGCTCTCCTTCCGAAGTCTGTACTGTGTATGATTCGCCATATGCTATGACCTCAACTTTTTCTACCCATTGGTAAGGAAGAGGAAGATTAGGAGAAATAGGCGGCGTCAGCCCTCCTATATGTGCAAGTACCGCTTCCTCCACAGCCGCCTCGGAAGGCCTGCCATCACGCTCAGGCAATACAACTACTAACGCAACTATCAAGCCTACAATAAGCAGGACAATGAAGACTTTCATTAGCGTTGCACGATGTCCATACTAGGCCATTTAGTGGGAACTGTCAATATTCACTCAAAGATATGTTGGGTTGTTGTGCCAAAACCTACCAAATTGTTAGTAGTCCGTCAGCTTTAAATCAAAGCCTCAATCTATCCTCAACCTTCACTAAGCTAATAAGTGATATAATTAGGAAGTATATTTTGCCTGGTGATTAGCTCATGAAGGTAGGTCTAGAGTGGGCAATGAAGGAGGTTATACAAATGTGCAAGTCAGAAAGCACAAAGGAATGCGAGCACCCAGAGAGGCTAAAGGGCAAGCCAGAGGAATGCAGTCCTGAACAAATCAAAGAATGCCACGGGGACGTTAAAGAGCACCCCTGCGTAAAAGAGAAGTAGCCCACAGCCAGCGGATTTGGAGAGGCATTCTATGCAAAAGGGCACAATAAAACGGCTAGTTACAGACCGTGGTTTTGGGTTCATCAAGACAGAGCGGGAAGAAGAGCTCTTCTTTGGCCGCAACCAGCTTCAAGGGGTGGACTATGGTTCTCTTAGAGAAGGGCAAGAAGTGGAATTTGAGGTTACACGGGATCCCAACGGTCGCCTCCACGCAATCAGGGTGAGGCTTGCTCAGCCTAAAGGCGGATAGCAGCAAGCCCAGCTGGCGGATTTGGAGAGGGCTTTCCGGTTATCATGAAGGACTGAGGCAACGTTGCCTAAAAGAACAATGGAGGTGAAAGGAATGGAGCAAGAGGGGCTAGAGAAGCTTGCGGGGCAAGCTATAAGATTAATTGATTTAGCTGATTACCAGGAAGGTTCCGTTGTAAGTCGAACGATAATTGACAGGAAGACGGGCACAGTTACCTTTTTCGCCTTTGACCAGGGACAAGGCTTAAGTGAGCATACGACACCATTCGATGCCTTGGTTTATCTCCTTGATGGTGAAGCAGAAATTATTATCTCCGGCAAACCTATTCGCCTGAAAGACGGTGAGATGGTTATAATGCCAGCCAAGCAACCACATGCTCTGAGAGCAACAAAGAGTTTCAAGATGATTCTCACGATGATAAGGTCTTGATACGGAAGATGAAATCATGATGGCTGCGGAATTGTTATAGAAGTTGAGATACTTTACGAACCATCGACTGATATAGAAAGGAGGCTAAGAAGTCATGAAGGTTGGTCATAATCCGATGGGTCTTTTTGAGTATAACGCCAGTAAAGAGCTAATTGTACGCCTCAAACATGATGCGGACCTAATCCAGTCTATAACTGAACTTGCCAAGAATAAGGGAGTTGAGGCGGGAAGCTTTACGGCAATCGGTGCCTTAAAGCGTGCCAAGCTCGGCTATTATGACCAGAAAAATCATGAATATCGGGAGATGAAAATTGATTCGCCTCATGAAATGGCAAGTTGTGTAGGGAACGTCTCATTAAAGGATGAAGAGCCCTTCACTCATGTGCACGTGGTACTTGCCGATGAAATGGGAAATACTAAGGCTGGCCATTTGTTTGAGGGAATCGTTTTTGCTGCTGAAGTCCACTTGCATCAATTAGAAGGGCCAAAGCTCGAGCGAAAATACGATGAAGTAACTGGCCTCTCGCTTTGGGGAATATAATAAATTCCTCTTATATAAATAGCGGCAAA